>CAZVHO010000004.1:0-97004 GCA_964627515.1 uncultured Thermodesulfobacteriota bacterium
CGGCTCCCGGCCGGGAGCCTCTGCAAAAGCTCGACAAAGTCGAGCGGACCGATCGCCCTTTGCGCCCTTTGCGGCTCTGCGGTGAAAATTGTTTTTTAAAAAAGCTAAACTGATACGAAAAACCTCTAACGGGCTATGGGCTATGGGCGAAGAAAAAACCATAAAATTGTTGGTTTACCTAATACCCCTGACCCCTGACCTCCGAACCCTGAGTTTTGACCTCCGAACTCCGAGCTTTGAGCTTTGAACTCCACATTCCGCACTCCGAATTCCGAATTATTGTGTCAGGATGATCTCCCCATCGGCAGGCATGCCGGGTTTAAGTTCCATAAGGGAATTGGGGATATCCACCTTGATGCGATAGACCAGTTTGACCCGTTCTTTCTGGGTCTGGACATTCTTTGGGGTAAATTCGGCCTGGGAAGCGATGAAGGTAATTTTCCCTTCATAGGCCTTGCCGGGAAAGGTGTCGGTGAAGATGCGCACCTTTTGTCCAAGCTTAACCCGTCCCAAATCGGGTTCATTGATATAAGCCCGCAAATAGACCCGGCTCAGATCTCCTGTCGTAACTACTGGAGTCCCCGGCGAGACATATTCCCCCGGCTCGACATTTTCGGATAAGACAATCCCTGAAATGGGTGCTGCCAAAACCGAATAACCCATCCGGGTTTCAGCCAGGGCCAGGGCCTTTCGGGCTTGTTCCAGGCCGGCCCTGGCCAGGTCGATTTTTTCCTGACGGGGGCCTTTACGGACCAGGGTCAAAATTTCTTTGGCCTCCCTGATACGGGCTTCGGCCCCGTCAAAGTTTGTTTTAGCCAGATCATATTCCCGGGCCGAAATAACTTCCCGCTCATATAATTTTTTTTGCCTCTCCCATTCCGTCTTGGTCCTGGTGCCATCGGCCTGGGCCCGTTCCAAAACAGCCTCGGCCTGGGCGATTTCCTCCGGCCTGGACCCGGTCTTCAATTCGGCCAGGGTAGCTTGGGCCGCAGCCACCTGAGCCTTTCGTTGGGCCATTTCCTGGGCCAGGTCCTGGTTATCCAATCGGGCGACTATCTGGCCGGCTTTAAACATCTCCCCTTCGGAAACCAGACGTTTTTCAATCCGTCCCGGAATCTTGAAACTGAGGTCTATGTCAGTAATTTCTATATTTCCTGAAACGCGGACAACGTTTGGCTCCGGGATGTCCTGACTTTTAAAATAAAAAATTCCGGCTGCCACTCCGGCGATTACCAACAGGACAGGGATGATTATTTTCTTTTTCATGGTGTGATCCTTATTCCTCTTCTTCCCAATGGATGCAAGATACCGGGCAACTCTCAATGGCCTCCTCGATGCATTCTTTTGGGCCTCCTTCTGGCAGGATCACCACGGCCTTTTCTATTTCCTCTTTCATTTGAAAAATATCGGGGCAAAGTTCGACACAGGTTCCACAGGCAATACATTCGTCTTCATCGATGAATACTCTCATCCTACTTTCCTCCTGTCTTCATGTACCTTGAACCGTTTTTCATGTTTCGTGGTGCCCCAGGGCTTGAGAACTTAATAAAGAATTCATTTAGCCATAGGATTTTTGGTCTGGATGGCCTTCTGAAAGATCTCCCAGGCCCGCTCGGCCTGCTGAATTACCTCAAATTTGCCGTTACTCAGGTACCAGAGTACAACCGGGGGTTGAATAATCCCCAAAAACATTATCGAAACCGTCTTCGGATCAAGGACGGGATCGATTTGTCCGAGCTCTTGTCCCCGAACGATTATTTCAGCCACCTGCCGAAGATACTCGGTTATCATCCGGTAGACGGATTCCTTGCGCCGCGGGTGGGAGGAGGATATCTCGTCGGGGAAAAGGATACGGGGTATGGCCTGAAATTTCCGGACCATTTGGATATGGCGCATCAAAAGGGACCTGAGTTGTTCCAGCGGCTTGTCGGATTCCTGTCGCACCACCCGCACATTTTCCAGCAGTAGGTCCCGAATCAGTTCGATGGTGGCTGCCAGGATTTCTTCTTTCCCTTTGAAATGTTTGTACAGGGCCGAAGGAACCACCCCCACCTTTCGGGCCACGGAGACGACACTTAACCCTTTCATCCCTTGGCCGGCGATCAGGGCCATGGCCGCTTTGGCGATCTGTTCTTTACGGATTTTGCTGGTTTGTTTCTCGGCTCTCATGATCGACCGTATAGTGAATATTGATTCACTATAATAAACCGATGCATTTTGCTGTCAAGAAAAAAATACAATCCGATGAAATGATGGATTCAGGCCGTTTTATTGTTCGCCTTCTGCTTAAGGTCGCAAACGGCAGTAGAATAATCCAGGGAACAACAATGATCTAGCTTGTACAGGATGAAGACCAAAAACAGGGAGCCCAGGAACATCCATTGGGGGCCGAAAAGCCATAGAACCACCACCACCGACAGGTAATAGGCCCGCATCCCCAGGGTGTAGTGGAGCATCCCAAGGTCCAGAATGCGGGAAATGAAGTCGGGAGTCGCCGTCGGTTCGCACTCGATGGGCACATTGATCATAAAATTGACCTGATTGAGATAGCGGATGGACAGGGTGAAGCTGAAGAAGGCGAAAAAGAAGTGCATGATCAAGAACATGATTTTAATCAGGAAAAGGGCCTTGATACGGGTGAGGATGGCTGTAATGTCAAAAGGAACTTCGGTGATATGTTCGGGCCTTAAGAGAAAACTTAAGAGCCCCAGGCCGATAATAATTCCGGTGGAGGCCAGGAAACTGGAAGCCATAATCGAGTTGCGCAGGGTCTGCACCGCCAGGATATCCCGTTTTTGGGTCATGATGGACTCCACCCACAGGCGGCGCAAATGCCGGGCCAGTCCGATATACGTTTCCAAAGGCGCCCGGCGCAATTGGTATACCCAATAGAGGTGGTAAGAAGTCAGGACCAGAAAGGTGGCCCCGGCATAAATGATTTCCGACCACTGAATTTGCATCTTGAAGATTTCCCCCTTGTTTGGATAAATTATAAGGTGCTGAAATGAGAAGAGCAAGAAGAATGTGAAGGTTTTCTTATCGTTTGATGAAGATAGGTCAAGGGGAAGACAAACAGGTCAGGAAGAAATGACTTTGGGGCGTGCCCCGCTCGTAGTGCTCAGTTATCCCGGGCCGGACCGATCGGTTAAGCTGGAACAGCTTCGGGCCGGAAGGGCCGTTTCCCGTCGTTACCGAAACCGACGTATCGGTGAATTTCTGAAAGAGTTGGATCTGACCGAGGGTCGCTCTACTGGCATTCCGAAAATAATCCGGGCTATGCAGGAGAACGGCTCTCCGCCTCCCGAGTTTGAGTTCGATGAAGACCACAGCTATTTCCTGGTGCGCCTGCCGGTTCATCCGGCCATAGCCCAGAAAGAAGCCGAGTCGCAGCGTAAAAAAAGGTCCGAGTCGAGGCCAGAGTCGAGGCCCGAGTCAGGGCCAGAGTCAGGGGTAGAGTCAGGGGTAGAGTCGGATATAACGCGTTTGATTTTAGTTGCCTTAGGGTCGGGCATCCTTGGCAAGAAGGAACTTGCGTTTAGACTTGGTAAATCTAAACCCACCCGGTATTTAAATGACCTGGTAAGGAAAATGCTCCGCGTCGGGTTGATTGAGTACACGATCCCAAACAAGCCTAAAAGTCGTTTACAAAAGTACCGTCTCACCCCAAAAGGGCAAAATAAGCTGGCTTCCGTTCAGAAAAAGGGCGCCCGGGGATGAACTACCCCAGCATCCGCATAGAAGGGGCAATCCTCTCCCCGGACATTCTCGATCGGCTCGAAGACGCCCCTGGACAGCGTCCGGCCGACTTTGATTTCAATGGCGGTGTCAAGGTTAAGGACGAGATCGTCCGGGCCTGGGCCGATGCCCAGGACTACTGGCGGATCTTGGCGGGCGATCTGTTCGATCCGGAGGCCATAGGTCCCCTTGGTTCCTGCACCCTCAGCCGTACCTGGAGTTGGGAAATTTGGATAAGGCCAAGAAACATTTGAACGAATGCATTCAAATAAATCCCAAGGATTCCTGGTCCTATATCATGCTGGGGAATATCTATGCCCGGAACGAACGGAATCTGGACGTGGCCGAGTTTTATTATGAAAAAGGCATTGAGATCAACCCGACTGAATTGCTTTTTAATTCTTTAAACACGAGGCCCCAAAATGACCTTAACCTGGTCTTTTTACTTTTAAAAATTGTCTTTTAACCAACCGGAGATCTGGTCGGTAAAATTGTCCAAAAGGCAGTAAAGAGGTAGACCAGTTCATTCAATACCGGAAATTCTGGCATGAAAATTTTAAAACGATGTTGCCTTCTTTGCCTGGAAAGTTCCAGAAATCCTCATTTTTCAGGCGGTGGGGGAAGACAGATCCTACGAAATGTTCAACGAAGACAAAAAAATGGGAAATCTGGATGGTTTGGTGATATTATAGACGTAAGGAGGTGACATTATGAAAAGTTACTCAACCATCGTGCCGGGAAAGAAAATGAGCCAGTTTGTGGACTTACCAGAGGATTTTCAGAAGTACGATCTAGAGGTGGTGGTCAAACCCATTATGAAAAAAAAGAAGCAGACTAAGTCGAAAATATCAGCAGAAGCAGCTTTTCTGTTATCGATGGCGGGTGAATTCAACAGTGGGGGAAATAACACGTCAGCGCATGTTCATAAAACAGTCCGAGAATTTGTGGTGAGCAGGCATGAAAAAGACAGTAATCATTGATAGCGGGTTTTTGTATGCCACCCTTGATAAGGGAGATGTCCATCATACCCGTGTTGTTCAGGTGTTAGAGACCCTTACCGATTTCGACATTTTGCCGTGAAATCTCATAAAACTTAGAACGGCTATTTTTTCCTCAAAAGCAGTATCTTTCCATCAGAAAACATCTGAAAAAGGGAACGCAGATATGAAGGCACTTAAAATGTAAATAGAGGCCAGGCTGAAAACAACAAAGAATTTATAAGGAGGCATTGGGATGAATCCTTCAGCACTTAGGCCCTTAGCCCGAAAGGTTTATTTTGATTCAGACAGCCTGTGGGTGGAGTTGGCCGATGGTCGGAAATTAAGTGTTCCTTTAGATGATCTATCGCCCGATTAAAAAATATTTCCATCTGTTAATTCACTAAAATAGTAAACGAAAGGAGAAAGAAATGGACAAAGAGGATAAAGGAATTACCCGGCGGCAATGGATACAGACTTCTTCCGGACTGGCCCTGGCCGGACTTTTGCCCGGCGAACTTCTGGCCCAGGCCAAGGAGAAGCCTGCCCCGTCCAAGAAAACCGGAACCCGGTTAATCCTGCTTGGCAACGGCGGCGGACCCAGGCCGAATAAGATGCGGGCCCAGTCGGCCTGGGTGGTCATGATCAATGATGTTCCCTATGTGGTGGATTGCGGCGGCGGTGTGAGCCGTCAAATGGTTTTTGCCAATATACCTCTGAAGTCCCTCCGATATATTTTCATCACCCATCATCATTCGGACCATAACCTGGAATACGGAAGCCTGATGTACAACGCCTGGGTTACCGGCTTTAAAGGCCGGATCGATACTTACGGGCCTCCCCCGATTGAAAAGATCACCAATCTTTTCCTGGAAATGAATGCCTATGATATCAACATCCGCATTCCTGATGAAGGCCGGCCTCCCCTCAAGCCCATGATCTTTGTCCACGAGTTCAGCAAGGGAGGGCTGGTCATGGAAAACGACCAGGTAAAGGTAACCGCCGCATTGGTGAATCACCCTCCGGTGGTTCCGGCTTTTGCCTACCGGTTTGACTCCCCGGACCGATCCATTGTTTTCTCCGGGGATACCACTCCCTGCGACAATCTGATTAAATTAGCTCAAGGGGCCGACATCCTGGTCCATGAAGTCATTCACAAACCCTCGCTGGCCCGTTTGCTGGCCCGTATCCCCAATGCCGACCGTCTGCTGGAACATATCGTCGCCTCGCATACTACCCATGTGGATGTGGGGAAGGTGGCCAAAGCGGCCGGGGTAAAGACTCTGGTGCTTACCCATTTTGTCCCTGTCGATGATCCCACTGAAAAGGAGGAGATGTGGATGGAAGGGGCCCGGACCCACTTCGACGGTAAGATTATTGTCGGCAAAGACCTTTTGGAGATATGAAAATACATTCTAAGAACCGTAGCTTTTTCCTGACCGGCCTGCATTTCGGATTTCGGGAAGCCGTTCGCCTGGAAATACTTTATCATCAGAGAACTTATCCAGAAAGGCGATAGAAGCCGGCTGGATCACTTGCTCGACCAGGTGGCCGATCGATTTTTCGAACAACCGCTGAAAAAATGAACCTCAAGGTACGGCGGAATCGAGTCGATGGGCCATCTATAGCTTTTGAGAAAATTCTCCGTCAGTACCGCCTGGTAAAAAAGTTCTTCCGCATAGGGCACGAGAAATCACCTGGTGAAGATTCCCCCATAAAGATCTCGGTATGGCTTCTCCCGGCAGACGTTTTTGTCGGATAAACGATAATGCAGCGTTTTTATTAATTTTTTCCCCGCGGTCCCGAAACATTGGCCCATCTTAATCTTATGAAATCATAAGAAGATCGCTATTGCAATCCTTTCGAGAACTGGTTAAAAATTTTTATCCAATAAAGACGGCCCCCTATCGTACGGGCCGGGTTCTAATAGTACTACTAATTGATGGGGGGTGATGCACTGACTCCACCGGACAGAGGTACAGTTTGACGTTTTTCATGAAGAAGATTCTGAAAGAGGCAAGCTTCCGAGACGGGATGTGGAGAGATCGCAACTAAGGAATACACCTATTAACTTAAAAGGGGGCCTATCATGAGCAACGGACAATCAAAGATCGGTATCGGACCTGAAGGACGAATGGCAGCACTGATTCAGTTTATTGTCATGGCAATTCTCTCAACAGTAATTTTCATTTACGGCTTCTCACCGGCAACTATTGTTATGACGTTTCTTCCGGCAAGCCTCCTAGTGCTCATTTCCCTTGGAAGCCTTGCTCTCATGGGTGACAACTTTCCATTGGCGCCTCCGGGGGGAAATTGGAACCCTACGAAATCACGTGTACCGGCAGGAGTCGGAATGACTGCAATCTTTGTTGTATTCACCGCTTTATTCCTGGCGTTCATGCTCTACGTCTTTCCGAAATGGCCGATAAGCCCCTTGTTTCTCTGGTGGGGCGCAATAGGGTTTTGGGCCACGCTCCTCTACGGGATAAACTGGAATTGCTGGCCCTTTAAAGGTAAGATGCACCCATGGGCTACGATGGGAATCGGATTTGTCATCGTGATCGTGATTGCGTCTCTCGTATGGACGAATTTGACGAACCTCGCGGGAACGCCTTTTGCCGACTCGCCCTTCGATCATAAAGGTCCTCTCAATGTAAACTGGCTTACAGGATTTATCGTATGGGCAATTGCCTGGTTCTTTATCTTTAACCCTTTATTCATCACCCAGGGGTGGCCCTTCACAAAATGGGGTCATCCGGGCGCAGCAATAAGCCAGACCATCCTTGCACACATCCTCGCCTACATATGCTGGAGTGGAAGTCTGGCCATGGGCATGAGCCCTTCATTCTCCTTCGGCGCCGTTGCTTCCTCGCTCATCTTCTGGGCTCTCGTGTACAGCTGGCATTTCCAGTTCTGGGGGATTACGAAGCTTACAGGCGCGAGCAGGGCCATTGCAGCCTTCGTAATACAGTGCATCCTCACCGCCCTCTGGATTCCGATCTGCAATGTCATATTAAAACCTGTCGCTGATAGTATCGCGGCTGCAAAGCTTCCTGCCGATATCAATATGCTTATCATCTATCTCAATCTCGTTCCTCTTGCCGTGCTTCTTCTTATGCATAATGCTTTCTGGCTGAGGTGGCCGTTGACACTTCCGAACCCGCCGGGTACACCGCCGCCTGATCAGAGCGTATAGGTGATGCGCTTACGCCTGGCGAGGGTTTACCCCCGGAGGAGACACTAAGATCACGCTGAGGGGAAGAAAAAAAGGGGGGCAAAGAATGAACCAACAGTCGATTGACCTCATAGCAAACATGGACGAAGAATCGACACTCGCGCTCATCAAGAAGCTGATCGCCTTCATGCTGAGAGCAGTCCTCCGAGAAAACGGTACAGTTCAAGGATATCCAGTCCCTACAGAATCATAGTTTAGAGTTTGCAGCAGTCTGCCGGCTATGACCGCACCCTCGATTTCGTGGATGCGGTCATAGCCATTTGGCTTCCTGTCCGCATGCCCTGACCCCATAGGTCATTTGAGCTGTTCGGGAGTAAGTTTCCACCAACTCGGCTTTGATGTCGTTGACCCTATGGAAGGATAATTTCGTTGAATTTGCCTTTAAAATGTTCCTTGATCAGCATGAGGAAGGATTCTACTGCAGGAGAAAATCGTTCCATCTGATTGGTCAAGACGTCGATGGCCCCCATCCGGATCTCGCCGTCCTCTAACTGAATCTGCCTCAATCGCCCGGAAGCGACCTCCCCCCGGACATTCGGTTCGAACATGAAGGCCAGTCCCTTTTTCTGCAGGGCGAGTTCTTTGGCGAGCCCGATATTGCTTACCTCCGTGCCGATCAGAGGGTTTAACCCCCTTTTTTTAAATTGATGGAGAACGATCGCCCGTGAGGCCGACCCTTCCGAGTGAACGATCAGGGGATGGTTTTTTAATTGAGTCCATTTAACGGGCTTATCGGAGGGTAAGGGGTACTCCGGGCTGGCTACAAAAACCAGTTGTTCTTCCGTAGGAATACGGAAAAGGCGAAGTCGTTCGTGCCCGTAAGACAACATGCCGACAATGCAGAGGTCGTGCTTGAAATCGAGCAGCTCATCCACCAGCGGCTGGGACGAACCTTCCCGGATGGAAACCCGGATAGAAGGATAAAGGTCCTTGAACTGGTCGATGAGACTGGTGAAATAAAACATCAAGGGGCTGGCGATGCCTATGGAGATATTCCTGAATCTATAGCTTTTGAGAAAATTCTCCGCCATTACCGCCTGGTTAAAAAGCTCTTCCGCATAGGGCACGAGTCTTTCTCCGGCCCTGGTCAGGGTCACCCGTTTCTTTTTTATGTTTATCAGTTTTACCCCGAACTGCACTTCCAATCCGCGGATATGCTGGGTTACCGCCGGCTGGGTGATGGCCAGCCGTTCGGCCGCTTTGCTGAAGCTTTGTTCCTTGGCAAGGAGATAAAAGGAAATCACCTGGTGAAGGTTAAGCTGAAACCCACCCATAAAAGACCTCGGATTTGCTGCAATGAATTGGCGCTATATATAGAGTTAGTAATTTCAATCAGACAACCCAAGAAGGGCCACTTTATAATTTATTGTTCTAATATTTACAGAAGATTATCGCATCCCAAGGTATGCCCTTCAACTTAACAACTTCTTGTTTTTATTAACTATTTTTGTCATGGTCAAGAAACATCCGCCCATCTTATCTTATGAAATCATTAGAAGAACGCTATTGCGCTCCTTTCGGCATATTGTTATTTCTGACCATAAAGATGGCCCCCAATCCCTTTGGATGATTTAATATAACACAATAACCTACATTTCAAGATTGGGAAAGGAAAATCGCCACGTCATGAGTAATAAGATTTATTTTGTCGATCAAACTATGCGGGATGCCCAGCAAAGTCTGTGGGGTTTAATGATGAAGACTGACATGATCATTCCGGTTGCGGAAATCATGGATCAGGTTGGATATAGAGACATTGCCACTGTCGGCTCCCAGGCCTTCACCGTTCAGGTGCGAAATCTTGATGAGGATCCCTGGGAGAGGATCAGGATTCTTTCCCGGCTGATCACCAAAACCCCCCTTCGAGGTTCTTATCAGATCGGGAGCCTTTCTTCCTTCGATTTGAGTACGCCCCGGGACGTCATCACCCTCTGGATTAAGCGATCAGTTGCCAACGGGATAAAAGGTTTTTGGATATGCGATTACCAGGATGATATGGAAAAATTTGCTTACTTCGCCCGTATCGCCAAGGCCGAGGGGGCCGAGATCGTCCCTGCCCTGATGTACACCTCAAGTCCCGTGCATACCAATGAGCATTGGGCGCAAAAGACCCGGCTGCTGGCGGAAGTGAAGGATTGCATCGATCGGATCATGATCGAAGATGCCTCCGGTGTGATCACACCGGAAAAAACCAGAGAACTCATTTCCACGGTCCAGCGTAATTGCGACGGACTTCCCCTTGAGTTTCACTCCCACTGTAATTCAGGACTTGCCCCGCTTTGTTATCTTGAAGCCATTCAATCCGGCGTCACAACTCTGCATACGGCGGTGGCACCGCTGGCCAACGGCACCTCACTGCCGGCCACAGAGACACTTTTGAAAAATGCCCGCCGTCTGGGCTTTACATCGGACATAGATGAAGATGCCCTCGCAGCCGTTTCAACCCATTTTAGAAAGATCGCCGAAAAAGAGGGGCTGCCCATGGGCGTACCGATGGAGTACGACCTCTTTCATTTTGAGCATCAGGTGCCCGGCGGAATGATGACCAATCTGACCCGACAGCTCAGGGAAGTGGGGATGGAAGACCGTCTGGACGGGATCCTTGAGGAAGTCGTTCTGGTCCGTAAGGAGTTCGGATATCCCGTGATGGCCACACCCTATTCACAGATCGTCGGGGCCCAGGCCGTAGAGAATGTCGTCACGGGTGAGCGGTATGGACAGATAACGGATGAGGCCATCAAGTACGTTCTGGGCCATTATGGGGAACCGGTTGTCCCAATAGACCAGAACGTCAGGGACAGGGTAATGAGTTTGCCCAGGACCAAGACATTTCTCCATTGGAAACCCGAAGGGTACCTTAAATCAGTGGGAGATTTGCGTCAGGAGATCGGCCCGGAACTTTCCGATGATGATCTCTTGCTCAAAATCTTGATACCTGGAAAACCCGTGAAGCGCGTTAAGCCTCAAAAGACGGCAACTCCGCCTGTGATCAAAGCGACGGCGCCGGGTAGCCCACCCACCGACTTCCCCACGAAATTTACGGTGGATGTGGATGGGGAGGTATTCAACGTCAAGATCTCGCCCGTCTGGGATGGAACCGGAAAAGCCGAAACGACCGTAGAGGCAGAGGGGCCCCGGACATCCGGGACAACGAAGAAGCCCAAGGAGTTACCCGCGGGGGCCGTGGTCTGCGGGATGGCCGGGTTGGTACTTTCCATCGAGGCCAAGGTGGGCACCCGGGTGAAGGCCGGTGACCTGGTGGCCCTGATCGAAGCCATGAAAATGAGGCGGCAGGTCAACTCGCCCCATGGCGGAGTGGTCAAGGAGATCTTCGCCGGCGAAGGTGAAATGGTTGACCCTGAGGACATCCTGATGGTGGTGGAATGACATGCTCACCAAGATTCTGGTAGCCAATCGGGGTGAAATCGCGCTCCGGGTTATGCGGGCCTGCCGGGAAATGGGCATTCCTTCCATCGCGGTCTATTCCGAAGCGGACCAGGAGGCCTTATTTGCCAAGTACGCGGATGAGGCCTATTGCCTTGGTCCGCCACCGGCCACGGCCAGCTATCTCAACATCCCGAAAGTGGTTGGGGTAGCCCGGGAAAGGGGGGCCGACGCGATCCATCCCGGTTACGGGTTCCTTGCTGAGAATCCAAAACTGGCCCGTTCCTGTGAAGAGGTGGGCATTAAGTTCATCGGACCATCCAGCAGGGTCCTCGAGCTCCTGGGGGACAAGGTGGCGGCGCGCCGTGAGATGGTCAAGGCCGGTATTCCCGTGGTACCGGGCACAGAGGAATGCGTGGCGGAATTTGGGCAAGCACGGGATAGGGCCAATGAGATTGGATATCCGGTGATTATCAAGCCCTCCGGCGGTGGAGGGGGAATCGGAATGACCATTGTCAGAAGCGAAGGGGAATTGGCCAAGGCGCTGGAATCCACCCAGGCGATTGCGACGACTACTTTCGGTCTGTGTGATGTCTACATTGAAAAATATTTACCCAATCCCCGCCACATCGAGTTCCAGTTATTGGGAGATTCAAAGGGGAATGCCATTCACTTAGGGGAGCGGGAATGCTCTATCCAGCGAAGACATCAAAAGCTGATCGAGGAATCTCCCTCGGCCGCGGTGACTCCTGCGATGCGCGCCAAAATGGGGGAAATGGCCGCCAAGGCCGCCGGATTGGTAGGCTATGAAGGTGCCGGGACTATGGAATTCCTTTTCTCTGACGGGAAGTTTTACTTCCTCGAGGTGAATGCCCGGGTTCAAGTAGAGCACCCGGTGACCGAGATGGTGACCGGAGTGGACATCGTCAAAGAACAGATACGGATCGCCTCGGGACTCCCCCTCAGTATCAAACAAAAAGATGTCCGGATGAACGGTTGGGCGATCGAATGCCGCATCAATGCCGAGGACCCTATGAACGACTTTGTCCCCTCACCCGGCAGGATCAAGAGCATTCATTCTCCAGGAGGAACCGGAATTCGGGTGGATAGCGGCGTTTATGCCTCTTATACCATACCACCCTTCTATGACCCAATGATCTCGAAACTCATCGCCTGGGGCAGAGACCGGAGCGAGGCGATTGATAGAATGCGGCGGGCCCTCTACGAATACACGATCGTTGGGGTCAAAAGCAATATCCCCTTCCATAAAGCAGTCATGGAAAATCCACGCTTTATCAAGGGCGAACTGGGAACCCATTTTATCGATCGGGAAACCACCTTACCGGATGACATGAAGCGAATGATGGAGCGGGAAAAACCTTTAGAGGAAAAGCTATCCTATTTAATCGATGGGAAAAAGAGAGTCGCCGCCATGGCCGCCGTCGCTGCTGTCATCGGGATGCACCATAACACGCAGGCGAAGCACTAATGATAGAGGCGTATAGACCGTGTTTTAGACAAAGGAGGTGAGGGAGCAGAAAAAATTCTATCGTTTCATTCAATGTTTTCGGGTGGAGTTGGGGCCGATGGGCAGGGGCAATCGTTGTTTGAACTTAGTCTCCATGAGTTAAATGGAGATCGTTGAAACCAAAGGAGGGAATGCGATGGAAAAGAAGGCGCCGGAGAATATGAAACTTTGGGATTCGGTACCGGGGTTTGATTTCAATAAAGAGGTCGATCTGACTGAGCTAAGTTCATGGTTCTTCGATGGCACACACAGTGTACCATTGTTAACACCCATGTATAGCTGGTTCTGGATCAGGAATTGTGGCTATGGATCTCAATATGCGGCCGAAACCCTTAGCATGCCCAGATATAAAGGGTTTGCCTTGCGAGATGTGGAAGGGTCGGATTATATTGCCATGCGTATTGTTAAGGATGAGGAAGAGATAAGGCAGCGCACGGCTAAGTTCAGGGAAGCTTTGGTCCCCTGGATTGAGGATTTTGACGGCATGTGGGGCGCTCAGCGGGAAGAGTTGTTGACCCTATATAACAAGCTCAAGACACTTGACCCGGACAAGGCCACCAATATTGAACTCATGCATCACCTCTGGGATTTGATCAGTACCAGTCGCCGAATGTGGGAAATACACTTCCTTGGGATGAATGTCTCCTATGCCGCCTTCATGTTGCTCGAGGACCTGGTGAAACCTTACGGCCTGACATCCGAGAGTCCTGAATTTCAAAACCTGTTCAGTGGCTATGACAATATGGTCTTTCAGGTAGATAAGAAGCTCTGGAAATTAGGCCGGGAGGCCATAGACAAGAAACTGGATGGACTTATTTTGAACAGTCCAAACGAAGAGGTGATCAAGAAGCTCGAGAAGAGTGACGCCGGGAGGGAATGGCTTAAAAATCTGCACGCCTTACTGGAGGTGGACGGATGGCGGATGGTGCGCATGATGGATATCAATGAGCCCTACTGGCTTGAGGACCCATCCACAGTCATCTCCCCCATAAGGGCCTTCATTAAGAAAGGCGGGGATTATGATCTCGACGCGGTCAGGCGAAAGTTGTCTGAAGATAGAGAAAAGGCCATAGCCGGTTTGCTGGAAAAGGTGCCTGACGATGAGAAACCCTGGTTGGAGGCCCTGATACAGTTAGGCGGAAAGACCGGTTCTTACAGCGAGGAACATGACCTTTATTGCGAGTTGTACATGCATGCCATGCTGCGCCGCGGCTTTCTGGGCATGGGGAGACGGTTAGCCAAGGCCGGGACGATCGACAGACCTGAGGATATCTTTTTCCTCAACCCCGATGAGGTGGAGAGGGTATTGATGGGGCCCGAGTTTCACAAATTGCAATACATTGCCAACCGGCGGCGGGAACGGTGGGAGTATTTGAACGCGCATTGGGCAGAGGTCAATGAGCAGACTCACCCGCCTGTATTTACCACGCGCGCTAATCTGCAAGAGGCCGTGGGAATGGATCTCCTGCCGTCAGGAGATGCCATCATTATCAAAATTGTGGTCGGCGAATTGCCCCGGGTAAGGCCGGAATTAAAGGCGGATATTTATGGGGTATGCGGGGCACCCGGTGTGGCCGAAGGGCCGGCCAGAGTGATCATGAATTACAGCCAGTTGGATGAAGTCCAGAGCGGCGAAATCCTGGTCTGCCCCGGGACCAATCCGGCCTGGACCCCTATCTTTGGCCTGGTCAAAGCCGTGGTATCCGACCGGGGAGGGACTCTCAGTCATACGGCGATCGTGGGTCGGGAGTATGGGGTACCAACGCTGGTTAATACCTTTACCGGTTCATCCATGATCAAGACAGGCCAGCGGATAAGGGTTGATGCTACCGAGGGTGCCCTTTACATCCTGGACAAATAAAAGAGGGTTTTGGGAAATAATCTCTCTGTGGATTAATTTCCCGCAGCGTGCTACGAAACCTCCGTAAATGGTTTGATACCCCGTAGCGTGCTGCGGGGTGGTTCATTAAACTAAAAAAATTGAGAAGAACCAGGAATCCGGATGAAAACGAAACGCCCGCCACATATAGTCTTTGTTTGTATCCGTAATCGGGTTCGAAGCCCTTTCGCAGAATTTTTATTTAGAAAAATGATGGCGGAAAGGGATGAAACCCTTCTGAACAGGGTAAAGGTGTCTTCAGCCGGATTCATTCCCCAAAAATTAAAGGATCAATTAGCCGAGGTGCGGGTCCGTTTTCCCGATCCTTTTTACAATCGGCCCATGGCTCAAGGGACTCGGGCAGCGTTGCTCAAGAAAGGCATTGTGGTCTGCGCCGAGTGGCGGTCAAAGGCCTTAAGTCCGGAAATGATTAAGGAGGCCGATCTGTTGATCACCGCGCTGCCCGAACAAAAGGAGGACCTTATAAACCTCTTCCCGGAAGCTCAAGCCAAGATCTTAAGCACCAGAGAGATATCCCAATGGGATGAGCCCCTGGTCTTCGAAGATTTCACGGGGCTTCCACTGGATGATACGTACTGGGAGTATGTCGAGGAAAATCCGGATTACGTCTCCAAGATACTCCTGGAGACGGAGGAGACTTTGATTCGAGCCTTTCCGAACATCCTCAAACAACTCGGCCTTAGGGAGCAGGGGGCCAGGTGAAGTCCAAGAGCATCGTGATCCTGGGGACCCTGGATACCAAAGGGGAACACCTCCATTTGTTAAAACAGACCATCGAAAAGCGAGGACACCGGGCCCTGATCCTGGACCTGAGCATGGGGTCGGTCCCCCATTTCCCGGCCGATATCCCGGCCGCTGAGGTGGCTGGAATGGCAGGGCACCGCATCGAACAACTCCTGGCGGCCCGAAACCGATCGGCCTCTACCGAGGTCATGATAGCCGGTGCTCAGCAGAAGGTCCTCGAACTTCTGTCGAAGAAGGAGCTGGACGGAATAGTCGCCATGGGCGGGGCTTCCATGGCCCTGATCGCCTCCAGGGTGATGTCGAAACTGCCTTTCGGGTTTCCAAAGGTTATTGCCACGCCGGCCGCCATGCCCACCTACATATCCGAATGGTTTGGTGCCCTGGACGTGTCGGTCATGCAGGTCATCATGGAGTTTGCCGGCCTGAATAATCTGGTCACGGCGGTGATCGCCCAGGTGGCCGGGGCCATCTCGGGTATGGCCGAGGAGGCCATCGACCATAGGTCTCTCAAGCTCCCCTACCCGTCGGTGGCCATTACCCAGATAGGCTTCAATGAGCAGTGCGCGGTGGAAGTAAAAAAACTTCTCGAAGAGAAGGGCTACAACGTTTATCCCTTCCACGCCAACGGCATAAGTGACAGAAGCATGGAGAGGTTGATCGCCCAGGGATTTTTAGATGGCCTCATCGATATCGTGCCGGCCGGGCTCATCGAGGAGCTTTTCCAGGGAAACAGAGCGGCGGGCAGGGAAAGGCTCGATGCGCCTATTGACAGGGCAATTCCTCTGGTGCTGGCGCCTTCCACCTTTAACGTTACCGGCTGCGGGCCGACGCGCAGGATGAAAGAGCGTTTCATTAACCGGCCGCTAAGGGTGCAGATCGACGAGATACGATTTATGACTCGATATGAGCCGGACGAAATGCGACAGGGAGCTCGATTGTACGCGGAAAAGCTCAACCGGGCCAAGGGGCCCGTCAAATTCCTTGTTCCCTTGCGAGGATGGTCGTCCATTGATAAACCCGGAAGCGTTCTGTACAATCCTGAAGAAGACCGTGTGTTTTTCGAAGAACTAAGGGCCCACCTGACAACCGACCTCCCCATTGAGGAGCTTGACTGCAATCTGGAGGATCCCGAGTTCGCCCGCGCCCTGGTGGAGAGTTTTGACAAAATGTTTAAGGAGGCCCACGGGGAAATCTGAAGAAAGGTGGAGTCCTCACCGCCGGCGAGGTGAAGATAAAGCCCGTAAAGAGGCTCCCGATGGAGAAACAAACCGAGGCAGAATAAGGAGAAAAAATGGCAGGAGTTACCTCAATAGGGATCTATGTCCCCAGGTACAGGCTCGGTGGGGAAGAGATCGGAAAAATGTGGCACACCAAGGGAATCCCGGGTGACAGAGCGATAGCCGGCTACGACGAGGACAGCATCACCATGGCTGTGGCCGCTGCCCTGGATTGTCTGAAAGGGAACGGCACACCACCGAATGCTTTCTATTTTGCCGCAACAACGGGTCCTTACAAGGAAAAACAGAACGCCACGGTGATAGCCGGCGCCATTGATCTGGATAGGAGGTGCCACACGGCCGATTTTGCCAATTCGTTGAGAACCGCAACGACAGCCATCAAATCGGCCGTAGATGCGGTGACGAGCGGCTCGGCGGCACACGTACTGGTGGCTGCCGCGGACTGCCGCCTGGGTGCCCCCGGAGGCCGGTTCGAACAAATCCTTGGTGATGGGGCGGCGGCGGTCATGATCGGATCAAAGGACGTCCTGGCTGATATTGAAGGCAGCCATTCCCTTTTTAATGATTTTCCCGACCAGTGGAGGACGGGCGGCGATACCTTTATCCGGTCGGGAGAAGGGAGGTTTATCGACGAGGCTGGCTATATGCCCATCATGCAGGAAACCATTTCAGAGTTAATGAAGGCCTGTGCCCTCACCCCCCGGGATATTTCCAAATGCGTTTTCGCTGCATCGGACAGCAGACTCCATGCTCAGCTCGCCAAAAAGCTGGGCTTTGACCCATCTCAGGTTCAAGACCCTTTCTTCAGACATATTGGTAACACGGGCACACCTGCAACCCTGATCATGCTCGCGGCTGCCCTGGAGGAAGCAAAGCCCGGAGACAGGATCCTTTTCGCAAATTACGGCGACGGGTGCGATGCCTTTATACTCCGTGTTACGGAAGAGATAGATCGAAGGCGTACCAAACCGACGATGAAAGAGCGGCTGGAAGGGAAGAAGTCCATAGATTACGGGACCTACCTTAGTTGGCGGGGGCTCGTGCCCTTCGAGGCCTCAAGTCTTCCCGAACGGGCTGAACCGTCGCTGGCCGCCCGATGGAGGGAACGGAGAGTGGTTTCAGCCCTCTACGGGGTGAAATGTCAAAAATGCGGAACGCCGCAGATACACTCCATCGGGCAAACCGTGAGAATCTGTGTGGCCTGCCAGTCGAAAGATATGTTCGAGGAGTACAAATTCTCGGATAAAAAAGGGAGACTCTTCACCTATGCCGTGGATCATCTGCAACCCACTAAAAATCCTCCGGGTCTCAACGGTGTTATCGATTTCGATGGGGGCGGCAGGTTGATTTGTGAATTAACGGACTACGACTTGGATCAGATCCGAATCGGTATGCCGGTGGAGATGACCTTCAGAAGGATGGCTCAGAGCCAGGGGGTCATCAATTATTTTTGGAAAGCAAAGCCTGTCATGGAATAGGGGCGTGGATAAACAGGAGGAATGTATGGAAAGCATCAGTGACAAAGTCGCTATCGTGGGGATGGGCTGTACAAAGTTCGGCGAACGATGGGAGATGGGTGTGGAGGACCTCCTTGTTGAAGCGGCCTACGAGGCATTCGAGGATGCCGGCATCCAACCGAAGGATATTCAGGCCGCCTGGCTGGGTACGGTCTTTTCCGGCGTCACCGCCATCACCTTGTCCCCCCTCGGACTCCAGTACATTCCAATGACCAGGGTGGAAAACATGTGCGCTACCGGCTCTGAGGCTGTGCGGGCGGCCAGCTATGCGGTCGCGGCCGGGGCCTGCGACATCGCCCTGGCCATCGGTGTGGAGAAACTCAAGGATTCGGGGCAGACCGGGGTGAAAGGTCCGGCCATTGTCGGGGATAATCCGGACGGGAGCTCAGGGATAGGCTCCGGCTTTAGCGCCCCCGCCTCCTTCGCCTACCTCGGGACGAGATACTTTCATCAGTATGGGCTTTCGCCCGACTATGGGAAGCGTCTTCTGGCCGAGATCGCGGTGAAGAACCACTACAATGGCAGTTTGAACCCCAAGGCCCATTTCCAGAACAGGTTGACCGTGGAGCAGGTCGTGCGAGCGCCCATCGTTGCCTGGCCGCTCGGCCTCTACGACTGCTGCGGCGTAAGTGACGGGGCAGCAGCGGCTATCATCGTCCGGGCTGACCAGGCCAAGGACTTCAGGGCCGATCCCATCTACATCAAGGCGCTGGCCATCACGGTTGGAGCCCGCCAGGGGTGCATGAGGCAGGACTACGATTATGTGCACATAGAGGAGAATGTCATCGCCTCGAGAATGGCCTATGGCCAGGCAGGGATAAAAGACCCGCGGCAGGAGATCAGTCTGGCCGAAGTGCACGACTGCTTCACCTGTCATGAACTCATCCTTTATGAGGACTTAGGGTTCAGCCCCAGGGGAAAGGCCAAGGACGACATAGAGGCGGGGACCTTCACGTTGACCGGGGACCTGCCGGTCAACACCGACGGGGGGCTGAAGTGTTTCGGTCACCCCCTCGGGGCCAGCGGCCTCCGGATGATGTATGAGGTTTATAAACAACTCCAGGGCAAGGCCGGTCCGCGGCAGGTGAAAAATCCGCGAATCGGGTTGGCCCACAACCTCGGCGGAAATGCCGGGATGGGCATTGCCAGTTGCGTCCTGCTGGGAAATGAAAAGGCCGGAACGTGATCAGATTGGCAAAAAAGAACGATGAATCCAATAGAGGAGATTAAAAAAGTGGCTGTACCACGGGTATTGGGGGAACTGATCAAGGATCGGGTAACGAGGAACGCGGGGAAAATCTTTCTCCGCTTTAAAGACCAGGGGTTCACCTATGAAGAAATAGACCGCTTCTCGAACCGATGCGCCCACGGCTTCCTGAAACTGGGAATAGCCCAAGGTGATAAAGTGAGTATCATGCTCCCGAACTGTCCGGAGTACCTCTATCTTTGGTTCGGACTGGCAAAAATTGGCGCCGTGGAAGTTCCGGTGAACACATCTTACAAGGGAGAGTTTTTGCGACATATCGTTGACCAGTCGGATTCAAAGATCCTGGTGATCGCTTACGACCTGGTGGATCGTTTGCAACCGATCGAAGATTCGCTGAAAAAGCTGAAAAAGATTATCGTCCTGGGGAACGGGCAGCGAAAGGATTTCGAACCATCCGTAATTCCGCCGGTCGGCTTTGAGGAGTTTTTCAACAGCTCAGAAGCTCCCGTGGACTTGAAGATCCTCCCCTGGGACCCCATCAGTATTATTTATACCTCAGGAACGACCGGTCTTTCCAAGGGCGCCATTGGATCTCATAATTTCTGGATCGTTGTGGCGGAAAAGATGCTCGAATACCGGGAAGGTGGGAAGGATGACATCTTTCTGACCTTTCTACCGCTCTATCATTTCAATGCCCAGGTCCTCACCACCCTTACCGCCTTGGTGGCGGAGGCCCAGATGGTGCTTCTGGACCGCTTCAGCGCCTCCCGTTTCTGGGACGAAATCCGCCATTACGGGGCCACGCAGTTCAACTATTTGGGGGCGGTAATGCCCATTCTGGCCAAGCAGCCGGGGAAAAAGGACGATTCAGACAATCCGGCCCGTATTGCCCTGGGTGCGGGATGCCCTCCGGCGGTGATGGAAGAAATGGAAAAAAGATTCGGAATCACCTGCCTGGAAGGCTTCGGTATGACCGAGATCGGTATCCCCATCCATGTGCGGGTGAATGACCGGAGAAAGGGTTCCTGCGGGAAGCCCATGGATATTTATGAGATGAAGCTTTTTGACGATCACGATAGCGAAGTACCTCCGGGAGAGATTGGGGAAATCGTCTTCCGACCCCGGGAGCCCTTCATCATGATGTCTGACTATTATAATATGCCTGAAAAGACCCTGGAAGCTTTTCGAAATCTATGGTTTCACACCGGAGATTTAGCCAGGAGAGACGAAGACGGCTATTTCTATTTTGTGGATCGGAAGAAGGATGCTCTGCGGAGAAGGGGCGAAAATATCTCTTCCTTCGAGGTGGAAAGGGCGATCAACACACACCCGGACGTCCTGGAGTCGGCGGCCGTTGCCGTCCCTTCAGAGGTCGGGGAGGATGAGGTCAAGATATGTGTCGTCCTCAAACCGGACGTTACGCTCCTCCCGGAAGAACTGATCGCCTATTGCGAGGACAGGATGCCCTACTTCGCCGTGCCCCGGTTTGTGGAATTTATGGAGAGTCTGCCGAAGACGCCGACTGAACGGGTCCAGAAGTATCTTCTCAAGCAGGCGGGAGTAACCCCGAACACCTGGGACAGGGAACAGGCCGGATACCAATTAAAAAGGTGAGGCGAAAACAATTTTTTCTAAAAGGAGGATCTCAACATGTCTGATGCAAATTATGATGCCATCGTTATAGGTGGAGGGCACCATGGACTCATCATGGCCTGCTATTTGCAGCGAGCGGGGATGAAGACCGGCATATTCGAATTGCAGTCAAAGCTCGGAGGAGCTGTGACCAGCGAAGGGGGCCCGGTATCGGGGTTTCGTTTAAACCCGGGAGCGAACTGGACCCGTTTTTACGGGCACCCGGCCTATACCGATTTCAACCTGAAAGAGAAGGAACTGGAGTACATTTTCCCCGACGAGAACGAGGCCATGGTTTTTGACAATGACACCTGCCTGGTGGGCTACTCGGCCCTGAAAGTGGTTGATCCCATAACGGGCAGGACGGAGGTTTCTCATGAGAATTTGCAGAAGACTCTGAACGAGATCAGGCGTTTTTCAAAGAATGATGCCGATACCGCCGAGGAATTATTCCGAAGATATATGAAAAAATGGAAATCGGCCTTTGGCAAGTATCGCCTCAGCCCCCCTGTTCCCTGGGGAAAGAAGAATGAACTGGAGAAGCTGTGTGATGACCCGAAGGATGGCTTTGACCCTATCTATCAGTTTATGACCAGCCAACAGTTGGCCTATGAGCTTTTTGAAAGTGAAGAGCTCAGGACCTTGTTCATCCGGGCTGCTATGACCTCCTTTGGTGGCGCACCGGATGATGTCATCGGGCTCCACGGTTTAGTCCACTCCCTGGGTTTGGTTCTCTCCTGGGAGCCGGCGGCCATCGCCAAAGGGGGCAGCCAGAGCGTGACGAATGCGCTCCAAAAGGCGTTCATGGAGATGGGAGGAGAGTTTTTCGTCCGCAGCGAAGTGGTCAAACTCCTGATCGAGAAGGGGAGGGCGACTGGAATCCGTCTAAAAGATGGAACGGAGATAATGGCCAGGAAGCTCCTGGTCAGCGATTTGAGCGCCCTTCAGACCATCCAGCTTATCGGCGAAGAGCATCTCGATGCCAAGATCGTCAGACGGGTCAAGAACATACGATACAACAGGCACAATGTGATCTGGGCCGTTCTGGCCATGCACGAATTGCCCCAGTATAAAGCGGCCTCCTTTAACCCGGATTGCGGGCCCCAACCCAGGCTCTACATGGGCCCGAGAAATGCCGACTATATGGCCAATCAATACCTTTCCGAGATACTGGTCAATGGAATCAGCAGCAAGCTTTTTATGTTTGTCGGGCCCGACAGCATTTGGGATAAATCCAGGACCCCGGAAGGTAAGCATATGGTCGGAGTTGAAGAATTCGCCGCGCCCACCAGGTTCTTTTCAGCCAGCCGGTGGCAAACACTCAGGAAAGAATTTGAAGAGGCCATCATCAGCCAATGGCAGATCTACGCCCCCAACATGACCAAGGATAATATCATCGGCTGCCGCGTTTTCACCCCCTATGATATCGAGTTACGAAGACCGAACATGCCCCAAGGTTCCATTGCCTGCGGGGATATGATCACCTCTCAGATGGATCGCTTCAGACCGACCCCGGAATTGGCCGGCTACCGGACCCCCATAAAGAACTTCTATCTCTGCTCAGCGGCCACTCACAATGGAGTGGGAACAGGAAGAGGATGTTCTTACAACTGTTATCAGGTCATCCGAGAGGACTTTTCCATCAACCGTTGAAGGAGGTAAAGAATTGAATTCCAATAAATTAATCTTTTGGTTCGGGGAATTAGGGAAAGAACATAATAACCTTGTCGGTAAAAAGTGTGCGAATCTGGGGGTCTTGACGCAGTTGGGCCTGCCTGTTCCACCGGGTTTTGCTATTTCGGTCGATGTCTATAAAAGATTTGTTCAGGAAACCGGGGCGCTGGAAGAAATATCCCGCTACGTGACGAGCCTCGGGGAGCTTAAAGGTCAGGGAATCACCCTATTGGAGAAAGTCAGTCAGACCATTCAGGGCATCATAAAAGGTAAAGACATGCCTCCCGGGATAAAAGGGTCGATCAGCGCCTACTATAGCGAACTCTGTCAAAAAGCAGGAACCCCTGATGTTGCCGTTTCCGTCAGGTCGGCCGGTGCCGAAAGCCGGCCCGGTATGTTCGAAACCTATCTTAACGTCAAGGGTACGGGCGAGGTCCTGGATAAGGTGAAGAGAGTCTGGGCAAGCGCCTATACCCCTCGGGCTATTGCCTTTCGGGCCAATATGGGCTTTCCGGTTATCGGAGATGAATTGGGGGTGGCCATCCCCAAGATGGTCAATGCGCGCTCTTCCGGAGTTTGTTTCACCGTGAATCCGGTGACGGGTGATGATTCCAGGAGCATCCTCGAGGCCAATTGGGGGCTGGGAGAGGGCGTGGTCAGCGGTTCGGAGAGTGTGGACGGATTCGTGGTGGACAAAGGAACTTTGGAGATCGTTACCAGGCATATCGGTTGTAAAATAAAATGCTTTGTTAATTTGGAACAGGGGGCTGAGTGGGTAGATGTCCCTGAAAAAATGCAGATGATGCCTTCCCTCAGCGACAAGGAAGTGCAGGAAATCGTGAAGATCGGCAAATCAGTCGAGGAGAAACTGGGCTGTGCCCAGGATATGGAATGGGCCATCGATAGAGATCTCCCCTTTCCGGACAATATTTTCTGGCTCCAAACACGGCCGGCAAAGGTGCAGCCCAGGAAGTCGCTATCAACGACCGCCCGGATTGTCGACCTGATCGCCAGGAGGGTTTAAATGACTTTTGGTGAGGGATCGCTATCGGGTATCGATCTCTATGACGAAGCCTGGGTGGCCCTGTTGAGAATTCTTAAACGGCCTAGGCCGGGCACGGGGAACTCCGCCCCGCGGAGGCAACTGTAAAAGACGAGGAGGTAGTGCCATGATGAATCCGAAGAGTCCTTTGGAACAGAAGTCCATTCTGGTAGTCGATGACGAACCGGATGTCCTTGATACCATTGGTGACATTTTAAATATGTGCCGTTTGCAGAAGGCCGGCGATTTCAATACAGCACTCGGTTATATTTTAAATAACACTTATGATTTTGTCATTCTGGATATCCAGGGGGTTAATGGTTTTGAACTCTTAGAAAAATCTGTTCTGAGGGGTTTTCCGACCATCATGCTGACCGCCCATGCGGCCACACCGGAGGCCCTGAAGAAATCCATCAAATTGGGGGCCTCCTGTTTTCTTCCCAAGGAATATATGGCCGATCTCCAGGAGATTCTTGAAGATATTCTCCTCGGGCGGGGGGAACGCTTTTGGTGGCTGAAGTCCCTTGAGAAGACAAGTTCTTATTTTGACAAACGGTTCGGCCAGGATTGGAAAAAAACGGACGCGATTTTCAAGGAGTTTGAGGACTCACTCAAGAAAAAAGGATAATGAATGAAGGCACTGGAAGAACTGGTGGCGCTATCCCGTAGGCCATCCAATTCCCATGTGATGGATTATAAGAAGCAGAACAGGAAGGTGATCGGTTTCTTCTGCTCCTATGTCCCGGAGGAAATCATCTATGCCGGAGGGATGCTGCCTTACAGAATAAGGCCGGCAGGATGCGCACAGACGACCTCTGCCGATGTCTATATGAGCCGTCTTAACTGCACTTTTGCCCGATCTTGTCTGGAGTTCATGAGCGGAGGGGTCTTCGATTTTCTTGACGGAATAGTTTTTGCGAATAGCTGCGACAACATCCGGCGTCTCTATGATATTTCGAGGGAAAAACGCCCTTATCCATTTATGCACTTTATGAGCATCCCACACAAAGCCGGCAGTGTCGGGGCGATGAATTGGTACAAAGAGGAAGTCACTCATTTCGCGAAAACACTGGAGGGCTTTTTTGGCATAGAAATTTCTGAGGAGGCCTTGCATGAGGCCATTAGCGTTTATAACGAGACCAGGGGCTTATTAAGGGAATTATATGAGCTCAGGCAGGCGGTGGATCCACCTATTACAGGGGCTGAATGCCTGAGCGTTGTCCTGGCAGCCACAACTACCCCGAAAGATCGATATAATAAACTATTAAGGAAGTTATTGGAAGAATTGAAGGAAAGGGAAGGCCTATCGGACTACCGGGCGAGACTGATGATCGTGGGCAGTGAGTATGACGATCCGGAATTCACCGGCCTCATAGAAGATCTCGGCGGGCTGGTTGTCGTTGACGCCCTTTGTTACGGCAGCCGGTATTTCTGGGAACCGGTAAAGACCGGGCCGAATCCGATGGATGGTCTGGTCCGGTCCACCCTTGCCCGGCCGTCTTGTCCCCGGATGAGCGACGGGGTTATTGAAAGGGTGGATTTTATCCGGGGGATGACCGAACGCTTCAAGGTCGACGGGGTTATACTGCAACAGATCCGGTATTGTGATCTTTGGGGGGGAGAGGCCACATACCTTCGAAAAGCGCTGAAGGAATCAAACCTTCCCGTTCTCCAATTAGAGAGAGAATATTGGCTGAGTGGTATTGGTCAACTGAAGACCCGAATTCAAGCGTTTTTGGAGACCATAGAGAGGGGCTGACGTGGAAAAAGGGAAGAACGTTTATGCGACCATAGCCGCCAAGCTTGCCGGCTTAAGGGATCAAGCCAGGGCCAAAGGGTCGGATGACGAGTCGGTATACGGCATACAGGCTGATTACTTCAAAAGAGCAGCCGCAGCCAAGGATGAGGGGAAGCTCATCGCCTGGCTCAACTTTTGTCCTGCCCCGGAGTTGTTCTGGGCCATGGATATCGTACCCGTTTACGTGGAAGGGACCTTCAGGATTTTGACCCAGGGCTCTTCCGAAGATGTATGCCGCTATATAGACCTGGCGGAGCAGCATATCCCGGATTGGGTCTGTTCATCGGACAAGGCTACCTTGGGAGCCGCTTTAGCCGGGGATATTCCTCTTCCGGATGTGATCGTCCACTCCTCCCACCCCTGTGACTCGGCTCTGGCCTCGTTTCCGCCCATGGCCGAGTATTTCCATATTCCCCACTTTTGTATTGATGTGCCTTACTGGAACGACGAACGCACCTATTGCTATCTGGAAAAGGAACTGTGGGATCTCGTCTCTTTTTTAGAGGAAAAGACCAAACGGAAGCTGGACCTGGAGAGGCTTAAAGAGGTAGCCCGATACTCCAGCCAGGCCCACGACTATATCCTCAAATACAACGACCTGAGGAGGGCCGTCCCCTGCCCCCTTTCCGGCCGGGATTTGATTCAGGACCGCAGTACCTTTCGGAGGATGACCGGGACTCCCGAACTCGTGGATTACGTTACGAAAAGGTATGAAGCCGTGAAAGACAGAGTGGCTAAGAAGCAAGGGGCCATTTCGGAAGAAAAGATACGATTGATTTGGGCTCATGCCATGCCCCCGGATCCGACCCTTTATGAATGGCTGGAAGAGACCTACGGCGCCGTGTCGATCATAGAGATGATGAGCAATTCGGCTATCCAGCCCATAGAGGACCCGTCAGACGTGAACAGCATATTCCGTGGACTGGCCCTCAAGATAATAGATATGCCCATGGGCCGGGAATCACGGGGTCCCTGGGAGTACTACGGAGACGCCCTCATTGAGGCCTGCAGGGCCTATAAGGCGGACGCGGCCATCTATGCCGGCCACGTGGCCTGCAAGAAC
Source organism: uncultured Thermodesulfobacteriota bacterium (assembly GCA_964627515.1). Classification (GTDB taxonomy): domain Bacteria; phylum Desulfobacterota; class RBG-13-43-22; order RBG-13-43-22; family RBG-13-43-22; genus RBG-13-43-22. The sequence goes on from CAZVHO010000004.1 coordinate 26,675, forward strand.
GCCTGGGCCATCTCTAAACTCCTTAAGGACCGGATGAAGGATGAACTCGACCTTCCGGTCCTCATGTTCGAGGTAGACATCTGGGATCCAAGGATAACGTCATTGGAAGTCATGAAAGCGAAACTCAGCGATTTCTTCGAAATAAACCTGCAAAAATAGGCCGGAGGAAGTTATGCTCGTCGCCGGATGCGACGTGGGGTCCTTAACGGGCAAGGCGCTGATCATGGAGGATGGGGTCATCCTGTCCTCCAGCATCGTCCCCACCACCCCCAGACCCTGGAAAACAGCGGAAAACGCCATGGAGGCGGCGCTTCAGAAAGCGGGGCTCGCCCTGGCAGACGTGGCCTATATTGTGAGCACCGGGTACGGCAGGGAGAAGGTGCCTTTTGCCAAGGGCAACGTCACGGAAATAACCTGCCATGGAAGGGGGGCTTACTGGCTCGCTCCCACGGTGAGGACGGTCATCGATATGGGCGGACAGGATTGTAAAGTCATTTCCCTTGATGATGACGGAAATGTCGCCGATTTCCGGATGAACGATAAATGCGCTGCCGGAACAGGAAGGTTCCTTGAAGTGATGGCCAAAGCTCTGGGGTTGGAGTTGGATGAACTCGGATCTGTTTCTTTACATTCAAAATCCCCGGCGAACATCACCAGTCAATGCAGTGTATTCGCCGAATCGGAGGTGATCACCCTGATCGCCGAGGGCACGGAATTACCCGATATCGTGGCCGGTATCCATAAGGCCATAGCCAGCAGGTTGACGTCCATGGTGAAAGGCATTAACCCGAGAAAGGACTTCATGCTCACGGGAGGAGTGGCCAAAAATGCCGGAGTGTTTAAATTTTTGGAAGATGCCTTGGGGGAGATAAAAAGGGTTTCCTTGGACCCCCAGGTGGTCGGAGCTTTGGGAGCGGCCCTCATCGCCAGGAAAAGATTGCAAAAAAATGGTTACCGGAGGTGAACATGCCGAAAATATTCAACGTAAAGCGTATGTCATTTGAAGCCAGAGAATGCCGCCTTCCCGAGTTCTCCTGGCACTCGAGTCCGAGGCTGGCCAAGTCAGTCAATGCCAAGTATCTCCAATTTGATGTGCGCTCTTTAGATCCGGGCAGCTTCTCCTATCCCTACCATTTCCACCGGGCCGCAGAGGAACTATTTGTCATCCTTTCGGGGAAGGCGACCCTTCGCAGCCCCGGAGGATTTCAAAAAGTGTCTGAAGGGGACATGATTTTTTTCGAAGAAGGACTCGAGGGGGCACACCAGATTTATAACCACAACGATTCTCCTTGTATCTACTTAGACGTGCGCACATCGATCGGCATCGATGTCTGTGAATACCCCGACTCAGGAAAGCTGAACATTCTCCTCTATCAAGAGGTTTTTGAAAAATCGTCGTCTGTTGATTATTACAAGGGCGAAGAAAATGTCGCCGGAAAATGGCCGGAAGATCTCCTGCTAAAAAAATAACCGGCCAGCCGAGCCAGCCGGTTGCTTACAGTGCCGGCAGAGAATAAACGTTCTTTTGAAATGGATAAAGAGCACCGAATGAGACCAGACCCTTCAACCAAAAAAGGAAGAACGATCGCGGTAAGCGGAAAAGGTGGCAGTGGGAAAACAATGCTCGTAACGATTATGGTCAAGCTCTTTGCCAGAAACAAAAATTTGAGCATTTTGGCGATCGATGCGGATTCGGCCATGAACCTGCCTTATACGCTTGGCCTTAAGGCTAAAAAGACGATCGGAGAAATTCGACGGGAAATCATTGAAAATCCGAAGGCTCGGACCGACATAGAGAATATACATATCCGGCGGGTTATAGCCGATGCTCTTGAATCAGGGGATGGATTTCACTTGCTGGCCATGGGCCGCCCCGAAGGGCCTGGCTGTTATTGTTCCGTTAACGACCTGTTGCGTTATGGTATAGAAAGGCTTTCCAGGGATTTTGATCTGACGATTATCGATTGCGAAGCGGGACCGGAACAAATTAGCAGAAGGGTCGCCCAGGGGGTAGATGTCTTAATCCTGGTTAGCGATGCCACCGTGAGAGGTATCCAGGCCGCAAGTCTCATCGGAACAATCGCCCAGGGCGATGAAGTTATGAAATCGACCCGCGTCGGTTTGGTGATTAATAGATTGAAGCAGGAAAGTAACTCCTTAATAGAAACATCTCAGCAATTGAAATTGGAGATTCTTGGTACCGTTCCAGAAGATGAAAATATAACCAAGTACGATTTGCTGGGTGAGCCGTTGATCATGCTTCCGGATAGCTCACCGAGTATAGGAGCGGTTCAAGGGATATTGGAAAAAATTGCCCTATTTTGATTATTCTGAGGACACTGCGGAAGTGTAAGTTTATGACGATGTAACGAAGGAGTGAGCAAAAAGAAATGCTTCACTGAAAGAGGAGGAATGATGAGACTTAAAGACAAGGTGGTCATTGTCACAGGTGCCGCGAGGGGGCTGGGAAAAACATTTTCCCTGGCCCTGGCTAAGGAGGGGGCCAGGATCATGACTATTGATATTGCTGATCCTGGGGACATAGTGAGAGAGATCGAATCCTCAGGCGGCATAGCCAAAGGTTTTCAGGCTGATGTCTCTGATGAAGAGGGTACCCTCAAGATCGCCGAGGAAACAATCAAATCCTTTGGAAGGATTGACATCCTGGTTAACAATGCTGCCATGGTTTATGGCCTTATTCGAAAACCCTTCTTCGAGATCGATCCCAAAGAATGGGATAAGGTTATGGCCGTGAATATAAAAGGCCCCTGGCTTTGTACCAGGGCCGTATTCCCCCAAATGAAAGAACAGGGGAAAGGGAAAATTATCAACCTGGCCTCAGAGACCTTCTTCACCGGGTCCCATGGTTTTGTCCACTATGTCGCCTCCAAGGGAGGAGTGGTCGGGCTGACCCGGTCTCTGGCCATCGAATTGGGGCCGCACAATATCAACATCAATGCCATTGCCCCGGGATTTACCGATACGGAAGCGAGCCGGTCCATTGCCGATGTGTCCAAATACGATGTGAGCCGGACCCCTTTGGGGCGGCTGCAGCAGCCGGAGGATCTCGTCGGCGCTCTTATCTTTCTGGCTTCTGATGAGAGCGATTTTATTACCGGCCAGATTTTACTGGTGGATGGTGGGCGGGTCATGCATTAGATCCTTCTCCTGTAATAGCGATCCATTGTTTTTTTTGAAAGAAAGGAAACGGTATGAGAAAGGTGGTCATCACACCGGGTGAGACAGGCATAAACGTCCTTCATATTCGGGAAATAACGCCGCGACCACTGAATCCAAATGAGGTGAGAATTCGGGTGCGGGCCGCTTCCGTCAACTATAAAGATATCCTTACGGTAAAAAGAGGGATCGGTCAGGAACTTATTCCTTTATCCGACGGGGCCGGAACGGTGGAAGAAGTCGGTTCAGCAGTGACCCGGCTGAAACCCGGTGATAGGGTGATCGGTCTTTTTTTCCCGCTGTGGCAGTGCGGAACCATTGACAGCACTAAATTCTCATCCGTCAGAGGCAGTGTGCCGACCGATGGCATGCTTTCCCAAATGGTGTGGGGTCATGAAGACGGCTTTGTCAAATTTCCTGAATATCTCTCCTATGAAGAAGCGGCCACACTCCCCTGCGCCGGGGTGACCGCCTGGAACGCCCTGGTTGTCCAGGGACACTTAAAACCCGGCGAAACCCTGGTCATCCTGGGAACAGGGGGGGTGGCCTTGTTCGGACTTCAATTGGCCAAAATGATTGGTGCCAGGGTCATTATTCTTTCGAGTAGTGATGAAAAGCTTCAGAGGGCCAGACAAATGGGCGCCGATGAATTGATCAACTACAGACTGAATCCGGACTGGGAGAAACAGGTGCTGGAGAAAACCGCCCAAGTGGGAGCCGACCTGATTCTCGAATTGGGGGGGTTGGGTACCCTGGCCAGGTCTATGGCCTCCGCAAAAATCAATGGCCGGATCAGCATGGTCGGGGTGCTCACTGGAACAGAAGGCCAGGTCGATCCCATGCCCATCCTTAGAAAAACATTATCGGTAAACGGCATCTATGTGGGAAGCCGCGACATGCAGATACAGCTTCACCAGGCCTTGGAGGCCAATAAAATTCACCCGGTCATTGATCGCCTCTTTACGCTTGATAAGGTCCGGGAGGCTTATGAAACCATGCAGAGCGGGAAGCACTTCGGTAAAATAGTCATTCAATTGGATTGATGGTGACAAAAAGGGGATTAATCTGTAATCTCCCTTTTTCGGGCTTTCAGTTCTTCTGCGGCCATACGCTTGGCGTCGGGCGTAAAAAGACAGGCGATCAGTCTTTCAAGAAAATGAAGCATTTCAAAGGGCTCCACGCCCTGCCTTTCATTCTCATGCCGAAAGCCGATGCCGGAAAAACGCCACAGTTTGTCCGAATCCTTGAGTATTTTTTCCTCCAGGGATTCGGGATGGTTTCCGGAATCATGACGCTCGATCATCGGGGTGATCCGCTCAATCAAAAGGGGGGCATAGTTTAGAGTTTGCAGCAGTATGCCTGCTATGACCGCACCCTCGACTTCATGGATACGGTTAAGTCTTTTGGCTTCCTGGCCGCCGGCCCTGATCCCGAAGGCGATTTTGATCTGGTCAGGAGTAAGTTTCGACCAACCTACGTCATGGAGAATGACTGCCGGTTCAACCATCCGCCGGTCGCCCCCTTCGGCCCTCAACAAGCTGAGGGAATATCGGTGGGCAATCTGAGTGTGAAGAAGGTCGTTCCGAACAGAAAGGTAGGGTTCGGCTAATTGAAAAAGCTTTTCTATGAATTGGGGCCATTCCATGAAAGGCACTATAAGAGAGAGAGGATTCAGAGTCAAGCCGGAAAGAAAGGGCTGATGATTCAAAGACCGTTTACAGCAGGTCCTTTGACTTTTCGATCAATCTAAGGAAGGCCAGGGATGCCCGGGATAAGTTATTCCGGTTCAGATAACCGATGCCATATTCGATAAAAAGCGGACCCTCCGAAAGATGGATCTCCTTAAGAATTCCTTTTGATAGCTCTTCATCCACGGCCTCCCGACACAGAAAACTGACTCCTTCGTCCTCCCGAACCAGCTTTTTAATCAAGGCAATGCTTGAGGATTCCATAACCACCTTGGGAGATACCTGAAACCGTTTCAGGTGTTCATGGACAATCTCACGGGTGGCTGAACCTTTAAGCGGGACGATGAGAGGAACTTTGGTGAGATCGGCAATAGCGATGTTGGTTTGCGGCAACTGAGCGCTTTCGCTGTAGGCGACCAGGAGGATTTCCTCCCGCCCCATGTACCGCATTTTAAATCTTTTTTCATTCGGTTTGTGACGGACTATCAAAAGCTCATTCTGGTGATCCAGAAGGCTTCTGACCATATCGGCGTTAGTCCCCCGGTCGATAACGACTTTTATGTCAGGATACATCTGTTTAAAGACTTTGATCAGCCGGGGCATAACGTATATGGCGGCTGTCTCCGAACAGCCTATCTTCACTGCCCCTGACTTTATCTTGCTTATGTCGGCTATAAACATTTCAAGATTTTTAAGGTCTTCAAAAATCTTTTGGGCTCTTTCGAAAACGGTGGCGCCGGAAGGGGTGAGACGCATGGAATTTCCGGACCGGAACAGGAGTTTTATCCCTAGATTTTCCTCAAACAGTTTTATCTGGAGGGTAACGGCGGCAGGAGTCACCATGAGTTCATCTGCCGCCATGGTGATGCTCCCGGCTTTGGCGGCCGTGTAGAATGACCTTAATTGGTTTAAATTCAAAAACAAAATATTATCATCTCAATGAAAGTTTTAAGTTTTCCTTAATAATTTTTAATCTTTTTGATTTGACTTGTCAATCAAATTAGGACGCAGATTTTCGCCGATAACCGCTGATACCCATCCTTTATATTCGATATCCCGGCAATCTGTGAGGATCTTGCGTTAGAACAAGAACCCCAAATTCTTTTTAGGCAAGTGACAAATTTTCAGATGGTCCGGCGGAGTCTTTTTAGAAAGGATCAAGACATGAAGAAGGTGGTCATTAAACCTGTGAAGACCGGTGAGGCGGCCATTCAGGTTGAGGGATGAGGCGACCGCCTGTAAAAGAAGGGCAAGACCCGATCATTGAGCAGATCGGCCGCCGTCAGCAAAACCTTGGTCGTCCAGGCCTTGGCAAAGGTCGGGGAGGCATAAATGTTAAGACCGTTTTGTTGATAAATCCGCGGCTGGTCTTAATGGGCCGTCCATCCCCCATCGGACACAAAAACCTGGCCTGTTGTATACGTAGAGGCATCAGAGGCCAGGAAAAGCAACATCCCCTGGAGTTCATCTATCCGCCCCCGTCGTTTCATGGGTGTACAGGCCAACATCTTTTTTTCTCTTCGTTCCTGTTCTTCCGCTGTCTGTATATCCGACCGGGCTTTGGCCAAAGACGTTCCCGAATGCCAGGCAGGTGCCATAGCGTTCACTCGAATGCCGTTGGCTGCATACTCAACGGCACCCTGCCTGGTGAGGCCGATCACGCCGTGCTTTGAGGCGATATAGTTGGCCCGCGGGTTAAAATCAGAATCCAGACCCACCAGTCCCAGGACTGAAGAAATATTGATGATGCTGCCCCCCTTGGGCTGCTTCAACATCACGGCTATTTCCTTCTGCATACATAGAAATACACCCGTCAGATTCACCGAGATGACCTGATTCCACTCTTCATAGGGCATTTCATGGAATCGGGCGGGTTTGGTGAGGATCCCGGCATTATTGACGGCAATATGGAGCTCTTTGAACCGGGAAACCGTTTCCTCCATCATCTTTGAAACATCGTCGGGTTTCGACATGTCGCCGACGATTTTAAGGACCTTTGCGCCGGTCTTCTTCAGAATTTCTTCCGTTTCAGTAAGACGCTCCTCGTTCCTGGCCGAAATGACCACGTCGGCTCCGGCCTCGGCCAGGGTAAGCGCAAAGCTACGCCCGAACCCCGAACTGGCGCCCGTCACCAGGGCCGTCTTCCCCTGCAGATTGAAAAGATCTTTTCCTGAAGGCATAACGTTTCTCCCCTTTCCGTTATTCCGGCTTGCGCAATCCAAAGTCTTCCGCGATCACCCTGTAACAATTAAAACTTGATCCACGTGCAATGCCGCCGCCGCCAAATAAGGATGAAGAACACATATAAAGATTCTTAATAAAGGTCCGAAAACCTCCGGGCATGCCTCTGAACCGTCCACTCTGGGAGCCGGCCATACTGCCCTCACTCCATGACCCGTCTCTCATATCCAGATGGGTGTCCTGCAAATCTACGGGGGTCACAACACGAGATCCGATAATGTTGTCTTTGGTCATGTTGGGGGCATATTTTCCCCATTGTTCAATAAGAGCGTCTATAAATTCATTTGCCAATTGGCGCCACTCTCGCCTGGAGAAAAATGATGTGGGACAAGTGTAATCCTCAAACAGGACAGAATGTTTCCCTGCAGGCACTCGTGTGGGGTCCCATAGGCTGTCAGGTGCTGATAAACAAAAAAACTTGGAAGCCATGCCCAAAAGAAAAATCTCATGCATATATTTGTTTTCCATGTAGGCCAGGTCCTTGGGGGCCCAATAGGTGCGAGGTGTGGCATTGATATCCGGGTTGGACCTGGCCGCCTTGTATTGAGGAAGCTCGTGTACGCCAATCGTTCCCCACCAGGCATGACCTCTGTCATATAAATTGGTATCAAGCCGGTGCTTCATTTCAGTGTCGATATACTTTCCTTCGATCAGGCGTGCAAACACCTGGGGCGTCCCCACGTCGCCGACCACCATTTGTTTGGCCTCGACTTCAGTGCCATCGGCCAGTCGTATGCCTTTGGCCTTACCGCATTCTATAGTGATTTGGTTCACTTCCGAATTAATAAAATAGTCGACCCCCAGTTTCTTGCCTGCCGAAACCAAGGCGTTGGTGATCGATTGTGTTCCACCTTTGGCAATCGCGGCAGACTCCCATCCGAGGGCCAGATGGATTGTCGCAATCATCATGCCGATGCCCGGCAGATCATCGGGAAAGATACCGCCTGAGGTCAGAAACCCTCTGAGCGTCAATAGCCTAAGCTCCGGGCTTTCGAAAAAGTAGTGGGCAAACTGCTTGCAATTCATAAACAGCATCGATGGATCCAGCCCGCTTTGGGGGTCCGATAGAAGCTCCTCCAGCGCATCAGGGGTCCCCCAGGGCGTAGGCGGAGAGTATCTGTATTTCTTAAATGCCGGCCGCCACTTCTCCCTGTATACTTCCGTTAAACGAAGATAGGTCTCTGCGTCAGCTTTGGAAAACTGAAGAATCTGGTCATAAGTCTTTTTGACATTCTTTTCGCTGAATTCCACTTCCCCCGTATTTGGGTTCACGACCCGCCAGGCGGCATACCCCAAATACGACGTTTCATCATCAAAGATGATCGCTTCATTCGTATCGGGGAAAACGTATTCCAGCCCCTCATCACGAAGGTTAAATTCTTTATAGGCCGGGTGACCAAAAAACCGCGTAAAATGGGCACAGAAGTTCATTCGAAAGCCCGGCGCAGGTCCATCTTCCGTCACAGCACCCCCGCCCAGATGATCCAACCGTTCAAAAACCCCGACCTTCAAGCCGGCCTTGGCCAGGTAGGGGGCAATGATGGTACCGTGATGTCCGCCGCCAATGACTATTGCATCGTAGGATTTGTCTGCCATTTCGTTTCCTCCCTAATTTTTTGTTGAAGACAGTAGTATGGAGTTCACAACAACTCCGTCATTTATCCGATTTCCTTAAAAACTGCGGCCAGCTTGTCCGCCTTTTCTCCGGGCGATGCCCCCTCTATGAACACACACTCCCGCCTCATGTCCGGCGGCGGTGACAGCTCAAGGATCTGCACCTTCTTCAGAATTTCCAGGTCGCTGACCAGGTCCTTGGTACCCCATTTCGGTATGGGGATGGGCCGTTTAAGGAGCCCCATCATCCTGGTCCTGGAAACATAGCGCAGCTCCCCTACCTCATTACTCACCGTGACCAGGGCCGGCAGCCCGGCCTCAACCACCTCATAGCCCACGGGGACGGTTTTTTCCACCAGCACACGGCCTTCGCTTGCTTTTATGGAACGGGCCAGGCTGATGACCGGAATGCCCAGCAATTCAGCCAGGATCAAGCCCACCTGCCCGGAGTCCCAGTCTCCCGCCTGTCTCCCGGTCAGAATAAGATCATACTCGCCGATCTTTTGGATGGCCCGGGAAAGTACGTAAGCCACGGAATTACTGTCAAGCCTCTCGAAGGCCGGATCTTCAATAAGGATCAAGGCGTCGGCCCCGGCGGCCAAGGTCTTTCGGAGGACCGTATCGGAAACCTTCCGGCCCAGGCTCAGGACGGTTATCTTTCCCCCCCCCTCTTCTTTTATCTTGATGGCCGCTTCCAGGGCATTTTCATCATAGGGGCTGATAACATCCGGGGCGTCAACGATGACCTCTTTCTTCTCCACATCGACCGTAACGTTGGAGAAGGGCGCCTCCGGATCAGGAATCTGTTTGGCACAGACAATAATGTGCATTTCTTTCATGATCACTCCTCCAATTTCTTTAGCAAAGCAGGTATGAGCGTCTTATAATCTTCCACTACGCCGTAATCGGCGACTTTAAACATATTGCATCCGGGGTCCGTATTGATGGCGATGATCTTCTTGGACCTTATCATACCCACCAGATGTTGAATGGCTCCGGATATCCCCACGGCTACATAGATATCAGGGGCTATGATCGAACCGGTCAAACCGACCTGGTGGTCGGAGGACATCCAGCATTTGTCAACCACCGGTCGACTGCAGCCTGTCATGGTCACATTCCCGGAGGATTTGCTCAGGGCCGCGGCCAGGGCCTTGAGCATTTCAAAATCCTCTTTCTCAACGACCCCTCTTCCACCGGATATGACCACATGGGCCTTGTCCAATTCAACCACTTGTTCCGGGACGGTCTTGAGCGACCGAACCTTGATGATTGATTCATCAAGAGGGGGATTAAGCTCAACTACTTCACTCCTGGCGGCCACTGTCTCCATGGGCTCAAAGATATTTTTCCTGACGGTGACCATCTGGGGAAGGCCGGCACACTTCAAAGCGGCGATGGCGTTACCCCCGTAAATGGGCTTGGTGCGAATAAGAAGGCCGTCCTGGGGATCGATCTTCAGACCGATGCAATCGGTGGTGAGTTCCGTTTTCAACCGGTAAGCCAGCCTGGGGGCCGCCTCCTTTCCCACGAATGAGTGGCTCAGGAGAAAAATCCTGGGTTCAATCGTCTTGCATAACCACTCCAGGGCCCCGACCCAGGCGTCAGGCTGAAAACCTGTAAGCATTGGATGCTCCAGTTTATAGATCTTCTTTAATCCATAGTCGGCCACCGCTTCCGCTAAGGAGGAGATTTCATGGCCCACCACTACGGCTGAAGCTTCAATACCCAGATCCTTAGCCAGGTCGCTTGCCCCTCGTATGAGTTCAAGGGTCGTCTTATCAGGCAATCCTTCTTTGGACTCAACCAACAGTAAAAGTTCACTCATCGTTACTCAACCTCTCTATTTCTGATTGTTTTTATCCAATGATTGCAAAACCAGCTCATTGAGATCCATGACCTTCAGTTGCCCTTCCAATCCCAGGGTCTTTAAGGCATCTTCCAGCATGATGAGACACAGAGGGCAGGCCGTGATCAGGACTTCCGCCCCGGTTGCCCGGGCTTCTTTAATTCTGATTTCGCTCATCCTGGCCTCACCGTGCAATTCCGACCCCTGCCACATCCTTCCTCCTCCGCCGCCGCAGCAGAGGCTGTCGGCACCATGGTGGGGCATCTCAACGAGATTTACGCCGGGGATGGAGCGAATGATTCCCCGCGGCTCCTCAAAGATGCGGTTGTGCCGTCCGAGATAGCAGGGATCGTGATAGGTCACGGTAAGCTTTCCGATGTTTTTTAACCTCAGTCTCCCCTGGGCGATAAGTTCCCTTAGGACCAAAGGATAGGGTCTTACTCCAAAACGTCTTCCGGAATATTCATTTTGAAAAGTGTGGAAGCAATGGGGAGAGGAGGTCACCATCTCTTCGATGCCGTACTGATCGAAGAGGTCCAGGCAGTTCTCCATCTTCTCCTGAAACAGACCGACTTCTCCGACCACCCGGGCGATGTCCCCGCAACAGGGCTCCTTGTCGCCCAGGATCCCGAAAGGCACGCCGGCCCGCTTCAGGAGGGCCGTAAAGGATTTGGCTATTTCCTGGGCCCGGGCATCATAAGAAGTCGTGCAGCCCACAAAGTAGCAAAGGGGTTTCTCATCGCTTCCTCTGGTCAGGACAGGGACATCCAGGCCTTTGGCCCAGGCCGCCCTATCCCTCTTGGAAGCCACCCAGGGATTCTCGTAATTAAAAAGCCTCTCCAAAGTCTGGTTCATAAGATCGGGCACTTCTTTTCCCTCTTCGACCAGCAGGGTCCTTTTTTTGGAAACGACCTTGAAAGCGGCACCGTATACCGGGCAAACTTCCAAACAAGCGGCGCAGGTGGTACAGTACCAGGCGGCCTGACTGTCTATGGGCTGTTCCTGGTTTAAAAACTGGATGTCTCCGACCGGAGAATATTCCTGCCAGAGGAGACGGCGCTGGGCTTGGACGAAATCGCGGGGTGTGAAAGGCTCACCGGCACCAGTCGAGGGACAGACCTGGGCGCAACGCCCGCAGCGCATACAGGCATCAAAGAACACGGCCTCACCCATATCCGGTGCTTCGACAACTTCCTGGGCAGGTGGAGGCGTTCCTCCTGATTCCCCGGCGGAATGATGCAGGTAAAAGGTTGTCGGTCCTCCGATGATGTGAAACAGTTTAGTAAAAGGGATCAGGGCAATGAATCCCAGGCTCAGCGGGGCGTGACCCCACCACAGATAGGGATAGGCCGGCCCTGCCGCCTTATCGGAGATAAAACCGGCTATCATGGACCCAACAAAGGACCAATGGGCCCAAGGCGGCTTTTGAGCGGCCAGTCTTACCCCTTCCAAAAAGAAACCGGACAAGGTCACCACAAGCAACCACAGAGGCACCAGGGCGTCTTCCACCCGGCGTTCAAGCCTGGGGATCCGTTGAAGATACCGGCGGACCAGGGCCCAGATAAGGCCGGCCAAGAGGATAAGCCCCCCCACTTCCATGGAGGCCTCAAAGAAAAGATAGGGCTTGCCCTTCAGGTAAGGGTGCACATACTCGTGTAGGGCCAGCAGAGAAGTGCCGATAAACAAAATCACAAATCCCCAGAAAATAAACAAATGCATGAGACCGGCTGCCACATTCCCCTGAAGCACACGTCGTCCCATGAGGACGTCCAGGGTCATTTTCTTGAGCGCATCCCCTGAAAATGAAAGTTGCGGGGATTTCACACTTTTTTTCCATACCGACATATAAGCCCCCAGGCCAGCCAGGAAAAACCCCGTGGCCATGGCTGCCAGAACATAGAAGGTCCAGACGTGATCAATCTGCCAGAACATGATGCGTTGGGGTGTCATGAAAGCCTTCCATGGGGGTCTTGGTTCCGGAATTCATTCTTTGGATTTCGAGTTGTCGGTTTATCCGGATTGGGAGCCATTGAGAAATAGTTTGCATACGTCTGCGAGAAAAGACAAATCAAAAAAACTAAAACATTATTAAGGAAAACTAAAAACTGTTCAGCAGGATAAAGTGGACCGGTTTTGTTTGCCGGGAAGGTGCCAATAAGGAGGTGTCAAGTTGAAAAGATTACTGATTTTGGAAAAACAGACAGGCTGAGATGTGGTTTCTTCACTTTTTTTCATGATGCCACTGGGTAAAAAGGCGGTGAAAGAGTTCCACGGCCTTTTTACCGAACTGGGGGGTGTTTAAATGATAATCCACTTCTATGACCGGGATGTCCGGTTTGAGTCTTTTTTTAAGCTCTTCTACGAAGGCCCGGTCGGTTTCAGGATCATAAAAGGAACGCCCTTCTTTATCTAAAAAACTCCAACCCTTCAGGGGTACGAGAAAGCCACAGGGCGCCTTAGAACGGTTCAGTCGTCCGGCAATGACGGACGCCATCTGTTTGCGCTCCTTGGCACTGGTTTTCACCAGGGTCCGCAGCTTGTCCATGACCATTTTGGGTCTCCCGGCATAACGTTTCAGAAGCTCCGGACGTCCGCCCACGCCAAGCATATCCAGTCCTGCAGGGGCCACTACCTGGGGGATACCGCATTCGGCAGCGGCCAGAAGCCGATCGTCCCCGCCGGGGCTGTTTCCTCCCAGCAGCTCTTCGGCTATACCCCGGGGGACAAAGTCAATGACTCCCTGGAATAATCCTTCCCGTATCATTCTATCCATGGCCCGGTCACCCTGGCCCTGGGCATGGCAAGGGACGGCGATATAGCCTTTTTCCCGAAGGTAATGGACCGCCGGTTCCACGCATCGCTCAGCGAATCCAAAAGAGGTCATGGCCACCACCGGCTGGTCAAATTCCAGTTTCCAGCCCGGCGAAAGTTCGACCATACCGCAAATAGCCCCTACGGCATTGGTCAGTTGAATTTTAAGGATGGGATTTAATTCGACCACGTCCACGACGGTGTTCAGCATGGTGATGTCTTTGGTGCCCACATACCTGTTCCCGTACCGCGGATGACTGGCGATGCTGGAGGCCATGAGTTTCGGCATACCCATGGGCAGGGATTGCATGACGCTGGTAGCAACCATTGTGGACGTGGCCCCTCCCACACCCAGGAGGCCGTCAATTTTTCCCTCTTCCAAAAGCCGATGGACAATCTTCCTGGCCCCTGAAATCTGGTTCTCCGTGGCTTTATCCCGGTCTGTCCGGTAAAGACGGCGGACCTCCTTGATCGAAAGACCGCCCGCCCCGGCTACCTTTTCGCAGGTAATATCCCCGGGGAAATAGGGTTCCTGGTCCATGCTGAAATCCAGGAGCAGCCCTTTGTGCCCCCGGGACTCGATCAGTTCTTTAACGAATGTAAATTCAAATCCCCGTGTGTCCAGGTTGGCTATAATTAAGATGGTTTTTTTTCTTTTTTGGGGATTTTTTGATGTCATGTGTCTCTTTACCTCGATGGGATTCTTAATTTTATCCCCTTCTTTTCACCCACCTGTTTCCAGTCAACTTTTCAACCGGGAGGGGATAACTCATTAAGACGAGAAACGAGAAACCAGTAACGAGTAATAGATTAATTTCAAATAGTTTTGGTTAAGTCCTTTTTGCACAAACCTTTCGGGAGACGTTCTCGGCGAATTTGCCGAAGATTTCCTTGACAGAATCGGCCTCCTTTCGAGCCAGGGTTGCCTTCATGGCCGGCATATCTCCAAAAAGCATGGTCTTGACAAATCCGGTTTCGCTCCCGGTCACTTGCCAGATATCATAGGCCTCACAGCCAATGGATTCCCAGAGAGGTTTGATTTTTTCTTTAGTGATCCGGATATACTCGGCCTGTTTTTCGGTCGGGATATCGTACTCAAATATCAAAGTCACCATTTTCTCCCTCCATCCCTTTTTTTAAACCGATACTGGATGATAGATGATAGATACTGGATAAATCCTTTACCTCGAACGCATCATGTGGATTATCCAATACTATTCAAGCTTGACGATGAAGATCCCTTTAGCCAGGTTATTCTTTTCAGAAAGCGGGTCACATTTCAGCTTCAGCATATAAATGGTCGGTTTTCCCGTGGGCTCGTCACTCAGCGCCTCAAAATTAAAAGTGCCTTTGGCGATCACGAGGTCACTCTGCCTGTAGGCTTCATCTAAAGCGGCCGTGCTCATGCCTGGTAGAAAAACACCCCGGGTGGTCAGAATGCGGTCTGCCGGCTTGTCGAGCCCGAAATCTACGGCATCACCCATGGTGGCATCCTCGAAAAAGGGCTCCTCCTTGACCACGAGGGTAATTTGGGACCCCATGGCTTTGAGTTCTTCAATTAAAAGGGAATCGAATCCTATTTCGCCGGCATTATCGGTAAGGAAAAGCACCCGCTTTCTTCCCCGGGCCGCCCCATAGACACCCCCGATCAGAATTGGAAGCGGACCTCTTCCCGCTATAATAGTCTCTACCTCCGTGAATTCGAAAGCGCCGGAGGGCGCGCCGATAGGTGAAACATTGCCGGCGGAGGCCAGGCAACAGGCCCTTTCAAAACGTTCCTGGTCTGTTTTTCCTTTCCGGATGAATTCCCTGGCCGCGGGTAACAAGGCCTCCGCAGCCTGGTTGTTCTTTTTCTTGATCTCATCATAAAAAGCGGCGGAGGCCGATATGTACTCACTCACAACATCAAGGGTCCTGTTGGCGATAAGGCCCAGGTTCCTTTCGGGCTGGAATTCACGACACAACACACCCAGCAGGGCTCTCAATAATTCATAACGCTGCCTCTCGCTCGCAGAAGGAGCCGTCCTTTCATAGGTCCATTTCAATATACATTGAGCACATTCGGGAAGTGGTTTCATGTCATGAGAAAAATACTACGAATTGAAGAAAAAGGAAAGGTGAAATTGGATATAGTTGAAAAGATTAGAAAGACCAATAATTGACTATATTATGAATTTATGGTATGGAAAAAAGCTGTAAACCTTATTTTCATACCAATGGAAGCTTCCTCCTGCCGGTGAGGAACTTCATTTTTTTGTCCCTGGCTGGGTTTCAGAACCTATGGGTAGGGGCTGATAGCGGAAACCGATGATGCGGAAACTGATGATCATGGGGGGGAGTCCTGCTTTTCAGAAAAGACTTTCCTGTTTTTTTAAGGACCGCTACGAGGTTAAAATAACCGACTCGGGGGAAGAGGGGTTGTCCTTGCTTCGGGTCTTCAAGCCCCCCATGGTTTTATTGGGTGCTTATTTACCCGATAGGATCGGGCTGGAAATTCTTAAACACCTTCAACTGGAATTACCTCAATCCAAGACCATCCTCTTTTCTACCCATCAGGATATGAATACGACCATTCAGGCCATGAAATTGGGGGCCTACGATTATGTCCAGGAAGATGTCGAGCTCGAAGAGCTGGATCGCAAGATACAAAAGGCCCTTCGAGTCCTGATTTTAAACGAAAAAATTCCTCCCCTGAAAGAACCGGAGTCCTTTTCCTCACCCGGTTTCACTTTAATCGGCCAGAGCAAGGCCATGAGGGATATCTATAAATTTATCGGGCTGATCGCCAATACGACCGCCTCGGTCGGCATTCGAGGAGAAACGGGAACGGGGAAGAAACTGATGGCCCAGGTGATCCACCAAAACAGCCCCCACCGGGAAGGCCCCTTTGTCACCGTGGATTGCACCACCATCGTCGAAACCCTATCGGAGAGTACCCTTTACGGCCACGAAAAAGGATCATTTACCGGGGCGATTGAAAGCCATCGAGGCTTGTTTGAAATGGCTGCCGAGGGAACCATCTTCCTGGATGAGATCGCCGATCTTCCCCTTTCGATGCAGGGGAAACTTTTACGTTTTCTGCAGGACAAAGAATATCATCGCATCGGCGGGACTGCTCAAAAAAAATCCAATGCCCGGATCGTCGTGGCCACCAACCGGGATCTTTATCAGGCCATCGCCCAGGGGAAATTCCGCAAAGACCTCTATTACCGGCTTAAAGTCCTGACCGCGTATATCCCTCCTCTGCGGGAACGTCGTGAAGATATCCCTTTGTTGATCCAGCACTTCCTGCACAAATTCAATCGTGACCATCATACCGGCGTTTTAAAAATCGAGGACCGGGCGGTTCAATTACTGATTGAGTATGATTGGCCGGGAAATGTGCGGGAATTGGAAAATCTCCTGACCCTGGCCTGCATCCTGGGCAAAGAGGAGGTCATCCTGGAGGAAACAGTCAAAGAGATTCTCAATCGCAGCCAACGTCTTCCCCATGATCGACCGCCTGTTTCCTCCCTGGGCGAAGCCGAAGAGGAAATTATAAAAAAGGCTTTAAAGACAGCGCAAGGCAATTTAACCCAGGCCGCCAAATTGTTAAAAATTTCCCGGCCTACCTTGAGGACTAAAATTCAAAAGTTTCAACTTTCGATTTAACGGCAAACCGGCAAGGAATTTGCCGGACCTGGCAAAGGATTTACCAGGACCATCAGCCGTCGAACAACCCCCATTCAAATAACACGCTGAATTTAATCAGTTTTATTTTTGCAGTTTTTGGCATTGAACTTGCTCTAAAGAAAAACAGAGATTAATCTCCTCTTAAATTCGAAAATACCGTTCGGCGTTAAGTCCCGCAAGGCGGGATTCGGCGAAAGTAATTTTCGTCCTTCGTGGTGCCCTGACAGAATAAAGGGGTTACACAAAAATTAGGATCAACACCGGTGCAAAGTTCATGGTGCACGGTTTTCCCCTTGTACCTTGTACCTAAAACCTTGCACCTTTTTTGGAAGGGAAGGAAACCTTATGCGTTTGACTGGTAAAGTTGCACTGGTTACCGGTGCGGCCAAGGGCTTGGGCCGGGTCTTTTGTCTGGGTTTAGCCCGGGAAGGGGCAAGAATTATGGCCGTGACCCGCAAGGACATAGACAACCTGGAGCAAACGGTCAAAATGGTCCGCTCTCTGGGCGGGGAAGCGGAAATGCTTCAAGCCGATGTGGCTTTGGAGCCGGATACCAAGGCCATGGCTCAGGAAACGATCGATAAATTCGGCCGCATCGATATCCTGCTCAATAATGCGGCTATTTATGGCGGGATCAAACGAAAACCTTTTTTTGAGATCGACCTCAAGGAATGGGACCTGGTCATGAACGTGAATGTCAAAGGGGCCTTTTTATCCACCCGGGCCGTTTTCCCGTTCATGAAGGATCAGGGATATGGAAAGATCATCAATCTGGCCTCGGAAGTCTTTTTCACCGGTTCCAACGGGTTTGCCCATTATGTGGCCTCCAAAGGGGGCATCATCGGTCTGACCCGGGCCTTGGCCGTGGAACTGGGGCCCCATAATATCTGTATAAATTGCATCGCCCCGGGGTTCACCGATACCGAGGCCAGCCGGGGTATCGCCGATGTCACCAAATATGATGTTTCCAAGACCCCGTTAAAGCGATTGGAAAGGCCGGAAGACCTGGTGGGGGCCGCCATTTTTCTGGCAGCGTCGGAAAGTGATTTTATGACCGGACAGACGCTGTTGATCGATGGAGGCCGGGCCATGCACTAAACCCCTATCAAACCTATTTGAAATTTAGGTCAGAGAAAATTTCTACCCCACAGCCAAGGGAGGGAACAGTCGCCGTTCACCAAAGCCCTTGGCAGAACAGGGTAACCATCCAACTAGTTGAGCAATTCGGGCAAAACCCCGGGTCTCGTAGAGACCCTATTAATAACCACCATAAGGAGGAGGAACCATGAAAGTGTATGATGTCGTCCCCGGTTTGGAATTTGACCCAGAAAGAGATTTTGCCCAATCACCAGCCTGGTTTCTGGATGGCACCCATTCCGTCCCGCCCTGGACCCCCATGTTTGGTTGGTTTTGGATCAACTTCTGCCGCCACGGTATGCAATACGGGGCGGAAAAGTTGAGCCTGCCGACGGTAAAGGGTTGGGATTGGCGTTTCCATAATGGGGGTGGATACCTGACCTTGCTTTTGGTCCACAGCGAGGAGGAAAAACAAAGGCGGGAAGTGGAATTTCGCAAGGCCATTCTCCCCTTTATCGAAGATTATGATGGTTTATGGGGAGGATTCGTCAAGGAGATTTTAGGGCGTTATGAAAAGCTGAAGGCCCTGGATCTGGACAAGGCTTCCAACATCGAACTCTTAGACAATTTTGAAGAGACCATCAACACCTGCCGGCGCATGTGGGAAATCCATATGTATATGATGTACGGCACCTATACGGCTTATATCCTTTTTGAAAATATGTGTCGGGAATTAGCCGGAATCGACGATACCTCGCCGCTCTTTCATAATCTGGTCTCAGGATTCGACAATAAGGTTTTCCAGGTGGATCGACGCCTCTGGGAGTTTTCCAAAAAGGCCCGGGAAGATGGATTGGCCGATCTCTTCCTGGAAACCAAACCCCTTGAAATTCAGGGACGTCTTCAGGAATCAATCAAAGGCCGGGATTTTATGAAGGACTTCATGGCCTTCATGAACGAAGACGGCTGGCGTATGCAACGCATGTCCGAAATGAATCTGCCTACCTGGGTAGAAGACCCGACCCCGGCTTTGGTCAATGTCAAACAGTTTCTCCAAAAAGGGGGCGGCTTTAACCTCGAAGAAGAGAGGGGAAAAATTACCCAACAGCGCCAAGAGGCGGAAAAGGTGGTTTTGGCCAAGGTCCCCCAGGAGCAACGGGGCTGGTTTGAGCGTTTGATGGTCCTGGCCCAGAAGAGCGGGGTCTTCAGCGAAGAGCATGATCATTATCTGGATCTTTATACCCATGCCATGATGCGGCGAAGTGCCTTGGGTCTGGGCCGGCGTTTTGCCCAGAAAGAGACCATCAACGACGCCGACGATATCTTTTTTCTCATCCCCGATGAGGTCCGAAGGGCCGGAATCAATCCTGACCAGTTTAATTTGCGCTACATTGTGGACCGACGAAAAACCGAGTGGCAGGAATGGCAAAAAATCCCCAACCCCCCGGCCTTCTTAAAAGAGGGTTTTGATCTGGATATGGCTATGGGGGTCCTGGTTCAATCGATGGACCCTATTGCTCTTAAGGTCGTGGTCGGTTCCATGCCCCAGGTCCGTCCGGAACTCAAGGCCGATCTTTATGGGACCTGCGGTTCCCCGGGGGTGGCCGAAGGCCCGGCCAGGGTTATCATGAACGAAGATGAACTCCATTTGGTCGAAGAAGGGGATATCCTGGTGGCGGCCAGTACCTCACCCAGTTGGACACCGGTCTTTTCCATGATCAAGGGCGTGGTCGTCGACCGCGGGGCCAGTCTCTCCCATGCAGCCATTGTCGGAAGGGAATACGGGATCCCCGTGGTCATGAACGTCTTTGAGGGGACGGCCAAGATCAAATCAGGCCAGAGGATCAAGGTGGATGCCAATATGGGGGTGGTGTTCATTCTGGACAAATAACTTACACCCGAACAAATAAATAATTTTCACCGCGGAGGCGCTGGGATCGCGAATCGAACCCGGAGCCGGAACAGGGATACTTTGCCCTTGACATCCCAGGTGTCTTCGCGGCGGGGGAGTGATTTCATGGGTACGAAATGGCTATTTTGGTTCGAAGAATTAGACAGCGGCCATAACGGTCTGGTGGGGAAAAAGTGTGCTAATCTGGGTGAGATGACCCGGTTAGGCATGCGCATCCCTCCGGGATTCGCCATATCCGTAGAAGGGTATGAACGGTTTATGGCCGAAACCGGGGCCGGAGAAGAGATCCGGTGCTACGTCCGGGAAAATCAGGACCATTTAAAAGAAGTCAAACATCAGATCAAGGCCAGCCGGGCTATCCGGAACATTATTGAGTCCAAGGAAATGCCCCCGGATATGAAAGAGGAATTATTCCGGTATTACGATCAACTCAAAGAACGGGCCGGCGGAAAAGAGCTTGCCGTGGCCGTTCGTTCCAGCGGAGCCGTGAGCATGCCCGGTCAGATGGAGAGCTATCTGAATGTTCGCAGGAAAGAATCCGTACTCCAAAAGGTGATCCAGGTCTGGGGAAGTGCCTTTACCACCCGGGCCATAGCCTTTCGGCTGGAGAAAGGGATGGCTATGGAAAAGGCCCCCATCGGGATAGCCGTCCTGAAGATGGTTGAAGCCAAATCGGCAGGAGTGGTCTTGACGGTCCTTCCGACCATCGGAGACCTTTCCAAGGTGGTGGTAGAAGGCAATTGGGGATTGGGTGAGAGCGTGGTAAGCGGAGAGATCAATCCCGATCAGTTTATCATAGATAAACTCAATGGGGCTGTGGAAATGACGATCAATCGAAAAACCAAGAGGGTTGTCTATCATAACCTGGGGACCATAACAGAGGACGTGCCGGTCGAAATTCAGGATAAACCCTGTGTCGAGCAGGAAGAATTAAAAGAAATCGTGCGTATCGCCAAAGAGGTGGAGGCCCATTTCCAATGCCCCCAGGATATGGAATGGGTCCTGGATCGGGGGAATTCTGTTCCTGAAAATCTTTATTGGGTCCAGGCCCGGCCGGCCAAATACGCCCAGGTTAAAGAAAAGGAAGCCGAATATCTGGCCGAGTTGATGACCCGCTTGTTTAAATGACAGAGGCCGTCCTCGTTATCCCGCTGATAGCGGGACTGGTTGCTCGAAAAAACGAGTAACAAGAAACGAGCAACACCTAACTTTCAAATATTTTTGGCTATAATTTATCTCTCACAATTTTATAAGCGGTTTAAGGAGTACGTATGGCCATCCTGTTTGTTCAACATTGGGATGTGATTCCCGGTAAGTTTGATGAATATGCCTCTTTTGTCACCCACAACTACAACCCGACTCTGCAGAAATTGGGGATACGGTTGGTGGGCGGTTATTATGTGGCGCTTGGGGAAGGGCCGAGGATTGTAGCGGTGGCGACGGTCGATGAAACCGATAACTTACGGCAGACCCTTTCGTCCCGGGAGTACCGGCTTCTTTCCGCCCAATTGCTCGAATACGTCTGGAAATATTGTAATAAGGTCTACGTCCCTACCGGTCGCATCCTGGAAGGACCTTATCGTATCCAGACCGGGATTTGGAAATTCACCCATTATTATAATATCCTCCGGGGCAAGGAAGATGAGCATTTGAAGTTTGTCAGAGAAGAGTGTCTGCCGGGTCTGGAAGAGTTAAAGGTCCCTTTCACCGGGGGCTGGCGTCTGGTGGTCGGCAGCGGACCCAGGATCCTGGCTGAAGCAACGGGGAGAAGTCTCGTGGATATCGCCAAGGCCATCGATACCGCCCTTTTCAGAAAATTGGTCAGGACTCTGAAGAATAAGTATGCCACGGATTACAGCAGCCGGATTCTGGCCCCTACGGGCCGAATCGAGGTCCCCTACCTGATGAATGAGATGATGAAGAAGTTTTAGATGAGCTTTTGGAGAGGCCGTCGGAAAAGACGGAGAACATCTTTATGACACCGGAAAGGGAATTGTTTTGGAAGATCGGGGAGGTTTGGGTCTTCTATGTAGTTGCTGTATTGGCCGTCTGTCTGCTTCTTGTCGGTGTTGCCGCTCATATCTATGTATGGCGGAAAAGCTCGCCAGGAAGCAAAACCGCTTTTTCACGACAGGCCTTGAAGCGAACCCTTTTGGATACTTTTTTGGGGCGGGGTGCATTTAAGGGGGATTTGTCCGCCGGCCTGATGCATTTATTTATTTTCTGGGGATTTTGCATTTTATTTATCGGTACTTCCTTGCTGGCCACCCATGAGTATGTGCGCCCCTACTTGATAGGTAAAGGCTATCTACTTTTTGAAGCATCCATGGAAGTCGGAGGGCTTATCCTTTTGGCCGGGATCGTCTGGGCCCTGGTGCGCCGGTACCTTCAACGTATTCCGAGGCTTGAACGCAGGCTGGAAGATGGTGTGGTGCCCCTATGGTTGCTCCTGGTGGTCTTGTCGGGTTTTCTGTTGGAAGGGGTAAGACTGGCCGCTCAAAAGCCGCCCTGGGGCCATTGGTCCTTTGTGGGGTCCATGATGTCCGGATTAATTTCAGATGGGGCGGCGGGACCGGCCTATCCCTATCTCTGGTGGGGACACGCCCTGCTGAGCCTGGGATTCATCGCCCTGATCCCTTTTACCAAACTGTTTCACATCATCGGAGGACCCACGGCCTTTTACCTGCATTATTCTGCCGAGCCATCCAATGGGACTTCTCAAACGGAACAGGAAAGCGGCGAATCAGTGGATATAAGAGAGGCCGTTTTCTTTGATGCCTGTATGCGCTGCGGTCGTTGCGCCCAGGTCTGTCCCTCGACGGGTGCCGGTGAACCTTTCGCACCACGCGATTTTGTTCAAGCCCAGCGCCGGATTCTCTGGCAAGAACATTCTCCGGTTGGCGATATCCGGTTTCTGAACAAGGGGCAGCCGGTGGAGGATAAGGCGGCCTGGTACTGTACGACCTGCGCAGCCTGTTTGGAAGTGTGCCCGGTCTACGGGGCCGCCTTCAAGGTCGTTTCCCAAAAAAGAGCCAGGCTGGTTGAAGAGGGGAAAGAAGTGCCCGACCTGATGAACCAGACCCTGGAAAGACTTTTTAATTACGAAAACCCCTGGGTGGCTTCCAAGAGGGAAAGAGGGGCCTGGGCCAAGGAGCTGGATATCCCTGTTCTGACTAAGGGCGGGAACGAAACGCCCCTTTGCTACTTCGTGGGTTGCACCACTTCTTATGATGCCAGGGCCCAGGGGATAGCCCGATCCTTCACGACCATCCTGAAGCAGGCCGGAGTGCCTTTCGGGATTCTGGCTGAAAAGGAGCCCTGTTGCGGGGACATCGCCCGGGTGGTCGGAGAAGTCGGTCTATTTCAGGAGAAGAAGGAAAACTGCCAGGAGCTTTTTGACCAGTACGGCATCGAAGAAGTGGTGACCTCCTCTCCCCATTGCTTTCATAACTTTCTCAACGAATATTCGGGGCGGCAATTCGGCGTAAGACCCTATCCCTTGGTCTTAAGGGAACTGATCGCTCAGGGGAAGCTTAAATTAAAAAAGTCTGTCAATCTTACCCTGACCTATCATGATCCTTGCTATCTCGGACGTCACAATCGCATCTTTGAGGAGCCGCGGGGAATCATTCGCTCCATCCCCGGAGTAAAACTCATCGAGATGACCCACCATGGTGCCGATAGTCTCTGCTGCGGCGGCGGAGGCGGAAGGATGTGGCAGGGATCGGAACTGCATGGTGAGGCCAGGATGAGCGAAATCCGAATCAAAGAAGCCCGGGCCACCGGGGCCGAGATCCTGATCACAGCCTGTCCTTTGTGTCTCATCATGTTGGAAGATGCTCTAAAGACCATCGGATTGGAAGGGCAACTGAAGGTCATGGATCTCAATGAACTGGTGTTGCAGTCATTGGAATAGGAAGAAAATAGCCGGGGTTGGGGTGTACTTTCCATTGATGGAACTTGGTCCCCTGAAGGGATAATAAAATAGCATTGATAAAAACAATCAGAAACGACAGGTTCGTAAAGAGTACGAATGCGCCCATTTTCGTCATTCCGGATTCCGTCCCGGGGGTGACTACATCCCGGAGGGTGAAAACGGGAATCCAGGGTTTTTAATTCTGTAATGCTGGTCTGGATTCCCGTCCCCGATTAAGGCATTCGAGGACAGGCTCTGCGCGGGAATGACGACTTAGTACGAATTCACCAGAAATAGAGAGGTTTTGTTACCATGAATGAACTTTTACTGTTGGTTGAATCCAAAGAGGGATTGCCGGATAAGACGACCCTTGAACTCATACGAGGGGGAAGCGACCTGGCTAAGGAGTTGGGTATCGACACATCGGCCGTAGTGGTGGGCCATGAAATCTCCTCCTTAGCGGAAGCGGTGGCCGACTATGGATTAAAGAAGATCTATAAACTGGAGCATCCAATGCTTACAGGCTTTCAGCCTGACGCCTGGGTAGGTGCCCTGGAGTGGCTATGCCGGCAAATCGCCCCCCGGATATTCCTCGCCAGCCACTCTTTTATGGGGAAGGAAGTTGCTCCCAGGCTGGCTTATCGGTTGAAAACGGAGATCACAACGGATTGCATTGGCCTCAAGATCGATCCCCAGGACGGCCTTCTTATTCGCACCAAGCCCATTTACGGGGGCAATGCCATCGCCACGTTGAAGTGTGCCGGACTTCCTCAGATGGTCACCGTCAGGAAAAATATCTTTGAGCCCATGGAACCAGTCGACACCCGGAGTGAATTGGTGGACCTGGTTCCCGGTCTTGATGAATCGATCATCAAGGTCAGGTCGTTGAAGATTGTCCCGGAAGAAGTTGTTGAACTGGACAAGGCCCATGTCGTCATATCCGGGGGAAGAGGGGTCGTGGAAAAAGAGGATTTTGAAATGCTTAAAGCCTTGGCCGCAGCCCTGAACAAATCCTCCGGGAATGTGGCCATGATAGGCTGCAGCCGACCGGTGGTTGATAAATGCTGGCTGTCCTCCGACCACCAGGTCGGTTTGACCGGTTCGATCATTGCCCCGGATATCTACGTGGCCGTCGGAATATCCGGAGCCATTCAACATCTGGTGGGCATGATACGGTCCAAGAAGATCATCGCCATCAATACGGACCCGGGCTGCAATATGTTTAAAGTCGCCGATTATGGCATTGTGGAAGATTATAAAGCGCTCATACCGGCTTTGGTAAAGAAATTGGAGGAGTGATCATGAAAGAAATACGCATCATTGTCTGTGCCAAACAGATTCCCGATCCGGAGGCGCCCTTCTCAAACGTTACGGTCAACGTGGAGAAAAAAGAGGTCATCGTCGACGCCCCGGATGTTATCAGCCCCTACGATGAAAATGCCCTGGAAGCGGCCATCAGGATAAAGGAAGAGGTGGGGGGAAAGATAACCGTCTTGAGCTTGGGCCGGAAGGTCTCGGATACGGTCCTACGAAAGACCCTGGCCGCCGGGGCCGACGCCTTGATCCTTATTGAAGATCCGGCCTTCGAGAGACTTGACAGTAATTCCGTGGCTTACGTGCTTTCCCGGGCGATCCAGAAGATCGGCGAGTATGATCTTATCCTGACCGGAAGACAGGCGGGAGACTGGGACTCGGGGCAAGTGGGTTTGATCCTCGCCGAATTGCTGGGCATTCCGGCCATCAGCCTGGCCCGTTCGATAAAAGTGGACGACGGCCGTGTGCTGGTGGAAAAGACCATTCCCGTGGGCTACGAGGTGGTCGAGGCCGGACTGCCGGCCCTGGTTACGGTGAGTAATGAGGTGGGGGAGTTGCGCTATGTTTCCAGGACTAGGATGATGGGACTTCTCAAGCGACCCATTCCCATACCGAAATGGGGGACCAAGGACCTGGTCAGCGACCTGGAAATGCTTAAGAAGGTGCAACTCCTTGAGCTGTCACCCCCAGCGGACATGCGGAGGGAGTGTGTATTCATCGAGGGAGCATCACCTGGAGAAAAGGCGGACAAGCTGGCCGCTGTTTTCAAGGAAATCGGATAAATAACGGAAACAAAGGGAAAAGGTACAAGGTACAAGGCAGAAAAGGATCAAGGGATGGACCTCATGTCATGTTTAGGGGGGGGAATTTTTCTTACTTGCAACTTAAAACTTACATCTTGCATCTTGCAACTGAAATCTTAAATTAAGGAGGTAACGAAATGGCTGACAAAGTTTACGATGCGGTAATTATCGGAGGAGGACATCACGGAACGACCATTGCCCCTTACCTGGCCAAAGCAGGCCTGAAGGTCGGGGTTTTTGAGCGCTTGGACCATTTGGGTGGCGGAGCGGTTACGGAAGATCTCCCCGCTCCCGGATTTCGCGGGAATTTTTGCGCCCATTTTACCCGCTACTACGGCCACCCGGCCTATAAAGAATTCAATCTTCGGGACGAAGGACTGGAATACACCTTCCCGGACACCAATGAAGCCATCATCTTTGATGACGAGACCAGTTACGTGGCTTATGCGGCCTTTACGGTGATCGATCCTATGACGGGCGAATCACGGTTTAATGAGGGAAACGTTAGAAAGACTTATGATCAGATCGCCCGATTTTCCAAAACCGATGCGCAGACCTATCTCGATCTAACCGAAAAATATAAAGATAAGTGGCGCGTCGCTTACCATAAGTATCGGTATTCGCCTCCCACTCCCTGGGGAGTACCAGACCCCCTGGAAGCGCTTTTTGACGATCCTAAAAGCGGCCTGGATCTTCCTATGCAGTTTATGACCTGTAAGCAACTGGCCCGTTATTTCTTCGAAAGTGATGAGCTGCGCATATTAACCTTGAGGGGATTTCTCACCTCCTGGGGTTGTTTTCCCGATGATATTCCCGGTATCGCTATTGCCATTGCCACCATCCATCTGACCTTGGGCTGGGAACCGGCGGCCATTGCCAAAGGCGGCACACAGGCCATCACCAATGCCCTGGTCTCCGCTGGAAAGAAACTGGGCATAGAGTATACCCTGAATTCTGAAGTGCAAAAGGTCCTAATCGAAAACGGCCGGGCCGCGGGCATTAAGCTCATGGACGGCACGGAGGTTTTCGCCAGGCAAATGGTGGTGTCGGACAATGCCTCTCCGCAGCTCTTTTTAAGGTTGATCGGAGAAGACCGGATCACAGAAGAGATGAAGCGGAAGGCCCGGGTCTACCAGTTCGATCGGGGTGAGCTTTTTTGGGGCACGGTGGGGGTCCACGAACTGCCGCAGTACAAAGCAGCCAGGGACAACCCCGACGTCAACGCTACTCCCCGCACTTATTTCGCTCCCAAGGACCTCGGGTTCATGGAAGACAAGTACATGCATGAGATTTTTCTTTTCGGTATGCCCTCCAAGATGTTTATCCTGACGGCCCCCGACAGTATCTGGGACCGCAGCCGGGTGCCTGAAGGAAAGCATTCCCTGCACGTCGAAGAGTTCACCTGTCCGGCCCGGTTGTTTTCCCGGAAGGAATGGAAACAGATGACCCTGGAATTTGTGGATGTGCTGTTCGAGCGCTGGGCGGAGTATGCCCCAAACATGACCAAAGACAACCTGATTGTCCATCGCATCACCAACCCGGTCGATATCCAGGATACGCACCTGGACATGAAGGAAGGGGGCTGGTGTGAAGGCAACTGCAGTGGTGTTCAAAATGGTCGTTTCAGGGGGGTCCCCGGGGGGTATCGGACCTTTGTCAAGGACCTCTATATGTGCTCATCGGGCGTCTATGGCGGGCCGGGCATCGGACGGGGTTCCAGTTATAATTGCTATAAACTCATAGCCGAAGACCACGGGCTGCCGGCCCCAACCTATTGAGGGCTATGTAAGAAGTCGGCGAAGGGGACAGCACCATCGAAAATTTCCAGGAAACCTTGGAATTCAGAATCCAGGAGCCAGAATTCAGAATAAGGGCAGCTCATTAAAAAGATTTGGGTTTTATTCTGGATTCTGACTCCTGAATTCTAATCATCGGGGAAATCAAAACCGGGTTATGAAATGGTGAGAGATAAATTCTCAGAATTAGCTATTTAAGAATCCTTAGGGGGTACCATGCAGGAGATAAGTTTCCGACTTAACGGGGTCCCAAGGAAGGTAATTACCGATCCTCAGAAAAAACTCTTAGAGGTGATCCGGAAGGACCTGAAGCTGGTTGGAACCAAAGTGGGTTGCTCGGAGGGACACTGCGGCACCTGCACGGTGCTGTTGGACGGAAAGGCCACGCTGGCCTGCCGGGTGCCCGTATCCAAAGTGCAGGGACGGTCGGTGACCACCATCGAAGGTCTGGGCACGATTGACCGACCCCATCCCCTGCAACTGGCCTTTGCCAGGGCCGGGGCCATTCAATGCGGGTTCTGCACACCGGGCCTGATCCTCCGTTCCAAGGCCCTCCTCGATGAAAACTCGAGACCCGAACGGCCGGAAATTGAAAAGGCCCTCCAACCCCATCTTTGCCGCTGTACCGGTTATCAAAAAATCTTCGAGGCCGTCGAACTGGCGGCCTCGGTCCTGAGGGGGGAAACAGGTCCCATTTCTCTCAAAACAGAAGGAGGACTCATCGGAAAACCGGTGGTCCGGATCGATGCCTTAGAGAAGGCCACCGGTACGGCCCTTTACGCCGATGATATCGCCATAGACGGCTGCTGTTTCATGAAGGTTTTGAGGAGCCCTCATCCGCATGCCCGAATTCTAAAAATAGACAAGGTGGAGGCCGGGCAGGCCGCCGGGGTGGTGGCGGTCCTGACGGCCGAGGATGTGGGCGGGACCAATATCCTGAAGATGGCGGGAGACGATCAGCCGGTATTCTGTAAGGACAAGGTCCGGTTTATAGGGGACCCCGTGGCCGCCGTGGTGGCCCTATCCGAGGGGGAGGCCTTACAGGCCCTCGATTTAATCAAGGTGACCTACGAGTCGCTCGAACCGGTGCTGACCCCCTGGGAGGCCCTGCGGGAGGGGGCCCCGAAAGTGCATGACGAACGGGACAACCTGTTTTTCCAACAGCCGATTATTTTTGGTGAGACCGGAAAGGGTTTCGCGGAGGCTGATTTTACCGTCGAGGCGAAATACACGACACAGACGGTTGATCATGCCTACCTCGAGCCGGATACGGGACTCGCTTTTATCCATGAAAACGGCCAACTGGTGATACTATCGGGAAGCCAGAATATCCATGCCCATCGGAAGACAATCGCCGGGGCCATCGGACTTTCGATCGATCAGGTACGGGTGATCCAACCTGCCATGGGAGGCGCTTTCGGCGGGCATCTGGATGTCTCGGTCGGCGGTCTTCTGGGTTTGGCCGCCTGGAAACTGAAGAGGCCGGTGAAGCTGGTTTATACAAGGAAGGAGACCTTCCAGACTACGACCAAGCGGCATCCCTTTTACTTAGACTTGAAAATAGGGGCCGCGAAGGACGGCACTTTTACCGGCCTGCAAGGTGAGGTGTTAGTCGATGGCGGGGCCTACCAGTCTTTTTCCAAAAGCGTCACCACCCGGGGTCTGGCCCATGCCAGCGGTCCCTACCGGTTTCGTCAGGCCCATCTTCTGGGAAAAGCGGTTTACACCAACACGGCCATTCGGGGGGCCATGCGGGGGTTCGGCGTACCCCAAACGATTTTCGCCCTCGAATCGGCGATTGATGAACTGGCCCTGAAAATGGGAATCGACCCGCTGGAACTGCGCCTTAAAAATGCCTTTATTCCGGGCGATGTAACCATCTGCGGGCAGACTCTGGTCGGCGCCTTTGGGTTTCGGGAATGTCTGGAAGCCCTGCGGCCTTACTACCTTCGGGCCTTGGAGGAGGCGAAAAGGTTTGGAAACAACGAGTTGAAACGCGGTGTCGGTCTGGCCGGTATTTGGTTCGGACCCGGCCGCAGCGCCCCCGATCAATCCGAAGCCTGGGCCGAGCTGTTGCCTGATGACCGGCTTCAGATTTGGATCGGTGCCGCCGACATGGGGCAGGGGGCGGAAACGCTTTTCTGGCAGATCGCCGCCGAGACCATGGGTTTCCCCCTGGAACGGGTCCAGGTTTGCACGACCGATACCCGGTTCACGCCGGACGGCAACTTTTCCGCTGGCAGCCGTCAGACCTATGTCTCGGGCCGGGCGGTCCAGATGGCGGTCGAGGAATTGAAAAAAACGATGGATAATAATGGGGCAACCGGATATGAGCAAATGAAAGCCAGGGGTTTACCCATCCTCTTTAAGGCGGTCAACCGGCCGGAAACGACCAAGCTGGATCCCGAAAACGGCCGGGGTGTCCCCTGGGAGACCTACTCCTTCGGAGTCCAGATGGCGGAAGTGGCCGTGGAGGTGAAGACCGGCAAAGTTAAGGTGTTGAAGGTGATTGCCGTGAATGATCTGGGCACGGTAATCAACCGGCAGATTGTGGAGGGGCAGATCGAGGGGGCGATCGTGATGGGCCTGGGCTATGCCTTGACCGAGGAGTTTGTTTACAACGTCACCGACAGTTTTGCCAAATTCCGGATCCCCCGGGCCAAAGACACCCCCCGGATGGAGGTGATTACCCTGAACATCCCAAGGGAGAAAGGTCCTTTCGGAGCCTCGGGTGCGGCGGAATATGCCGATGCGCCCACAGCCCCGGCCATTATGAATGCCATCGCCAATGCTTGTGGTGCCCGTATCCGGGACCTGCCGGCAACGCCTGAAAAGGTCAAAGAGGCCTTGGGGGATATTGGACGCCGATGAACTCGGATCGGCAGAGGGCCGATCGTGCAGATTGCAAGGATTATGAATAGAAAAAGTTAATAAAATAGTTATCTGCGGGTATCGGCGAAAATCTGCGTCCTCATCAAACCGGAAGGGCGAAAGGATCATGACCCCTTACCCCTCCCGGTCCAGGAATCGCTTCATTCTGCCTATCTCTTGTTCCAGGGTGACGCCATGAGGAATTTGGCTGTGGCAACGTCAGGCGGAGAGACGAGCTCATTCTTGCCGTTCTGCCATTGGCGCAGTCCGTATTTGACGATCCCGGTCCCATTGGATCTGAATTTCACCGGCCCGCGGACGGTTACCATATTGGTGGCCCCTATGGCCGCCCTGAGCTTCTCTCTGTCCAGGCCTCCTGCTCTTTCTATAGAATCGGCCAGAATCTGCACCGCCGCATAGGCTGCGCCCACCGGGAGGCCTATATTTTTCTCCTGGGGAAAAGCGGCGTGGTAGTCCTGGACCAAATTTTTGTTGTTGGGATAGGGCATATTTTCCTGCCAGTTGCCGTCAGAGAGGATGAAGTTGGCGTCCGTACCCAGGGCATCCCAGTAGGTGGTCAGGTCCGGCCCTCTTATCAGGGTGATCACTTTAGGAGCATAGTCGAGCTGTTTCATCTGGCGGACCAGAACCATGCTCTGCGGCGGCGAGGGAACAGAGTACAGGGCATCCGCGCCGGCTGCTTTAGCCGCCAGGATAAGGGAGGAGAAATCATTGGCGGCGGAGGCAAATTTTTGATCGACCACAACAGCGTAACCCTTTGCCTTGGCCAGTTCACGCAGATATTTCCCGGACTCCAACCCCCAGTCACTCTGTTCTTCAAAGTAGGCTATCTTAGTAGGCCTCTCATTCTTAGGGATCGAATCCAAGAGGTCGAAGAAGGCCTTCACCTGATCGCTACTCATGGAAAAAGGGGCAAAGATGTACTTGAATCCTCTCTTGAATGGTCCTTCAACAGCGATAGTCACGCCGATCCAGGGCACCTTATTTTTTTCGCCCGCAGACAATCCAGCCACATTGAGCAGCGATGAATACCCGCCTAAGTAAGCCACGACTTTATCAACAGAATAAAGCTTGTCGAGTCTCGCCGTCGTTTTGACCGGGTCAGATTCATCATCCAGCACGATCAACTCTATGGGCAGTTTTTTCCCCAGCTCTTTCACCAGAACCCCGCCATTAGCATTGATGTGCCTCACGGCGATCTCATATCCCGCCTTCAAATCCTTTCCCCCCGAAGCCATCCGGCCGGTCAAAGGCACTACAGTACCGATCCTGATGCTTTGAGGGGCAGGCTGGGCGAAACTGGCCGTGTAAGTGAAAAGGACCGCCGACAGCAGCAAAACGGCAATCAACAATGACTTTCCGATCGACCTCTTTTTTTTCATCTTCTCCTCCTTTTTTTAATACCTGCTTTTATTGTATCAGTTTAGCTTTTTGAAAAAACGTCGATAACCTCTCCGTCATTCCCGTGAAAACGGGAATCCAGGGTCTTTTCGTCTCAGCATAACACCTGGATTCCCGTTTTCACCCTCCGGGGTGTAGTCCCACCGGGACGGAATCCGGAATGACGTATGAGAAAGTCAGAATTTTAAGATAAAAGTCTCAAATTTTTCAAAGGGCTAAATTGTTACCTTTTAGAGCTTTGTCTGCCTTTTGTCGCAATCCCCACAAGACCTCCAGGCAGAAAGAGCACGATAAGGATAAATACGACACCAAAGATGAGCACATTGATCTGGCCCAGGTTGATGGCAAAGATCTCCTTCAAGATGACATAGCCGACAGCACCGATGATGGGTCCGGTAATGGTGCCTGCCCCCCCGATGAAAACGATCAGCACCGGATCGAAGGACCAGACGAGGTCAAAGGGGACATAGTAATAATAGCTCACATAATAATAGGCGAACAGCCCCCCGGCCAATCCAGTGATAAAGGTGCTGAGGGCCATGGCGATCACCTTGAATTTGACCACGTTGATACCTGTCGCCGCCGCTGCTTCTTCATCCTCGCGGACACAGAGCATGGCCAGCCCCAACTTGGAATAGTTAATCCCGTATACGCCGGCGATAGTCAGTATGACCACTACGAAGGCCGTGTAAAACCGGGTTACCGAGTTGTATCCCGACATCAGATCGGCGGGCAAAAAGTCTACCCCGGGCAGCACATTCTGAACGGTAATCAAGGCAATCATGGCTACTCCAAGGGTGCCGATGGAAAAGTAATGGGCCCTCAATCGCAAGGTAGGCAGACCGATCAGGCAGGCCAAAAAGAGGGCCGCCAGGGCTCCGCACAGCAAGGCTATGGGGAAGGGGCAGCCTGCTACCCAGACGGCGCGGCAGCAAAGGGAGCCCATGCCGAAAAAGGCGGCTTGTCCCAGGTTGATCTGACCGCAGTACCCCCCGAGAATGTTCCAGCTATGGGATAGTATGGTATATAAGCATAGCAGGAAGAGGATGTTCAAAATATATTCGCCTTTTATAAAAAGCGGTACCAGGCCAATGGCACCAATAAAGCCGGCAAGAATCAATATGGATTTGTTATTTATGCTGGCCATTATGACTTTCTCCCCATCAACCCCTGGGGCCGGAGCAAAAGAAAAAATACAAAAAGCACCAGACCGATGACCTCACGGTAGGCGGCTCCAAGAAAAAGAACGCCAATAGCCTCGGCAATACCGAGGGACAAACCGCCCAGCAGGACCCCGTAAACGCTTCCAACCCCGGCAAGGATGATCACCACCAGGGCCTTGTTGGTCAACTCAAAAGAGACCGCCGGGTTGAAGGATGATAAAGAGACTATGACGCCCGGCACGGCAGCCAGAGCCACACCGATTCCGAAGGAGACCAGATAGGTGAGCCCGACGTTGATACCCATCATGGCCGCGGCCTCGTGGTCCTGGGATGCGGCCCGAATGCCTTTGCCGAAATAAGTCCGGGCCAGAAAGAAGTCGAGGAGAATGGTGACCAGCACGGCAAAACTGACAGCGCCTATACCGATATAGGGTATGCGCAGGCCGAAAACCTGTAAGACCAGGCCGGCATAATCAGGGGTTACAGCCCTTTCGTCGGCTGTCCAGAGAATGGTGGCCAAGTTGGAGAGGATCAGGAGAAGGCCGAAAGATATCAAAAGGGAATTTTTGGTCTTCTGGCCTTCGGAAAACCCCTTAAGAGGATTAAAGAGGATTTTGTAAAGGATCAGACCCAGAATAAAAAAGGCCGGGGCTATGATCACTACCGACAGGAAGGGGTCTATCTTCAACAGATGGACGAGCCAGAAACAGGCATAAGCGGCCCCCATGATGAGGGCGCCATGGGCTACGTTCAAATAGCTCATAACCCCGAAAACGAGTGACAGCCCCAGGCCGACCGACCCGTAAAGTGCCCCGTTAATCAGGCCATATAAAAGAATTTGAAGGGTTGTGACCATATCCTTTAGCTCAGGGCCAAATAGGCATTTTTTACCCGTTCATTGTTCAGAAGTTCCTGGGCCATTCCCTGGCCGACAATGCGCCCATTTTCTATTACATATCCTTTGTGGGCTACGTCCAGGGCCAATCGCACATTTTGTTCAACAAGAAGTATAGTCATGTTCAGTGTCCGGTTTATTTCCTGGAGGGTTTTATAGATGCTCTGCACAATGATGGGCGCCAGCCCCAGGGAAACCTCGTCCACGAGCAGGAGTTTAGGCCGGGACATCAGCCCCCGGGCAATGGCCAACATCTGTTGCTCCCCACCGCTCAAGGTACGGGCTGTCTGCCCGGTCCTGTCCTTGAGTCTCGGAAAGGTTTGAAAGACCCACTCCAGGGTTTCCTCTTTAGCCTTTCTGGCACTTTTAATATAGGCGCCCATTTCAAGGTTCTCAAGGACCGTCATCTCAGGAAAGAGCCGGCGGCCTTCTGGCACAAGGGAAATCCCCAGCCTTACCCTGTCCTGGGGAGGCATCTTTTGGATCTGCTCGCCCTCTATCGTTATCGTCCCTTTTTCCGGTTTCAAAAAACCGGATATAGCCCGAAGCACGCTACTTTTCCCGGAGCCATTGGACCCGATAAGGGCCACGATCTCTTCCTTTTCCACGGTCAGCGAAATATCCCATAACGCCTGGGAATCAAGATAATAACCATCAACCTGCTCTATCCTAAGCACAGAAATTTTCTCCCAAATAGGCTGCGCAAACCTTTTTATCTTCTATGGCCTCCCGGGGCAAGCCTTCAAATATTTTGCCGCCCGAGCCGATGACGATTACCCTGTCTGAAACACCGAGAATTACTTTTATCACATGCTCAACAATCGTCAGGGTAATACCGCGGGCCTTGATCGTTGCGATAAGGCGAAGGGCCTCGTCCACCTCGGTATGATTCAAACCGGCAAAAACCTCGTCCAACAGAAGGAGCTTAGGCCTTGTCGCCAGGGCCCGGGCTATTTCGAGCCTTTTCCGGTCGATAAGGGTGAGCCGGCCGGCAGGAACCTTTATTTTATTCCCCAATCCAACCAGGTCAAGTATCTCTGCCGCCTCTTTTACCGCCTCTTTGAGCCTCCTGGCCGGCTCACTGCCGTAGGCCCTTCCGGCGGCCACATTTTCCAGCGTGGTCAACTGGAGAAAGGGTCTGACAATCTGAAACGTCCTGGCTATACCTTTTTGGCAGACGCTGGAAGCATTCCGGTTCGTTATATCTTCACCCAAAAAGGTCAGGGTGCCCCTGTCCGGTTTGAGAAAACCGGATATCATGTTGAACAACGTGGTCTTTCCAGAGCCGTTCGGCCCGATGATGCCCAACGTCTCCCCGCCCTTAAGCGTAAAGGAGATATCGGCAATCACGGTGAGACCGCCAAAGGATTTGGCCAACTTCCGCGCTTCTAAAAGGGACATGCCCGCGCCATCCTTCATGGGATAATAAGGTACTTTATCGGTTTCCGTAATCTAACAAATTTTTTTAAAAGAGGCCCGGTACCGTTGCGCCAATTCCTGGTAAAAGGCCAGACCTTCTCTGATTTGCACTATCTGTTCTGGACTCAAGGCGTGAACAATTTTGGCGGGGGAACCTATAACCAGACTTCCTTCAGGAATTTCCTGGTTAAAGGGGACAAAGCACCCCGCTCCTATAATGCAGCGGGAATGAATAGTGACCCCATCGGCAATGATCGCCCCCATCCCTACCAGAACCTGGCTGTGAATTTCACAGCCATGGAGGATACTGCCATGACCGATATGGGTATCCTGGTGCAGCCGGGTGGTTTTTTCTGGAAAAGTATGGATGACTACGTTTTCCTGGACGTTGGAACCTTCGCCGATCCGAATGGTACCGATATCGCCCCGAAGAACAGCGCCCGCCCCGATGTAACAACCAGTCTCGACTTGAACATCCCCTATTAATACGGCCTCAGGATGTACAAAAGTTTTGAGATCGACCCGGGGTCGTTTTCCTTCAAATTCATAAAAAGCCATAATAATCCAGTCCGGGGTTAACTCTCTTTAGCCCTTTCCAACACCTCCACGATTCCGATGTTTCCATCAATCCTGATTAAATCTCCATTGTTGATCGATCGGGTGGCATTCCAGGTCCCGACCACGGCTGGAATGTTATATTCCCGGGCGGCAATAGCCGCATGGGTTAGCATACCCCCCGTATCGGTAACCACACCGGCAATTTTAACGAAAAGAGGAGTCCAGGCCGTGCCGGTGTAGGGACAAACGAGAATTTCTCCGGCATTTACCTTTTGGAAATCTTTATAGTCTATGACCACCCGGGCCCGTCCTTCGGCTAAACCGGAAGCCCCGGGGAACCCTTCTAATCGTTCTTCAATTTCCCTTTCCCCCCTGGGATGGAGGATATCATCGATGATGCCGAACACTTTGATGCCAATCGGATCGGTCATTTTTTCAGGAACATTGCCGATGGTCAAGGGTGCGTCCGAATCAACAGCCATCCGGGTGTCTTCTTTTCTCTCCCGCACCAGATTAGGAATCAAAGCGCTGTAATGATATTTGGCTATTTCCTCATTACAGATCAGAGCCTCCATCACTTCGACCAATTCATGGTAGGTTAAATAACAGACGTCCTCAAGTTGCTCAACGAGCTTCCGGCGAAAGAGCCTCTTCCCGCAGGCCATAATGGCATTATGCAAAGCCGCCGTAGATCCCTGATCAATATAAAATCCGTGGTCTTCCTGAAAGGCATAAACCCCTTGAGCGGCTTTCAATAATCGTTGGAATTGCCGTTTTTCTTCCTCCCCTTCCAATCCTTCGTCAAAAGTTTTGATGGCCTTATCCCTTTGATTATAAATTTCCTGTTTGGAAGCATAAAAATCCCATCCTGTTTCCATGCGCGGGTAATAGCCTTTTATAGTGTCCAGCACCGGAACCGGGTCTTCTTTCCAGGTGGGTGTAGTCACATCCAGATGGGCGGCCACCACCCGATTGCCGAAGATGGATAAAAAGCGTTGAAATTTTTCAAGCCAGGGTTTGGCATCCCCGGTTTTATTTAACTGTTCCATTAAATCTTCCGCGTTGGTCCCGAGCAGGAGGTCCTTGATTCCGCACCTTTCGGCGAATTGAGCCAGGCCCCAGAGCTCTTCGTCGGTCTGGGTGGCGATGCTTTCAAATCCCCTCAACATGATGACAAAATCTTTTTCGTCCAGACCATGTTTTTTGCAAAAATCCTCAAAGGCGAAATAGACGGCATCGGCCGGGTACATCAGGATGAAGTGGATCTCCCAATTTCTTCTATTCAGCTTTTCTGCCCTTTTTAAATGTTCCAAGAGATGCGGTAAAATCAATTTATCCGTATCCACCCCATTGAGGGTGTCCAGATTGGAGATGACTTCTTTGATATGTTTTTGATAGTATTCATCCCAGTGATCGATGCAATTATTGATCAGGACCCCGAAGGCCGGGCCCCTTTGGGCAATTTCCTCCGGGTCGTCTATCAGGGCGAAGCCGATGTATACTTTCCCCTTATAGATCTTGACATGGCCTCCTTTGGAAGGTGGCAACTGGGTGGTGGCCGCGGCCACATGGTACCCCCAGGCATGATGGGCCTGAATAGTGGTCATACCCATGGGGGATATGGCATAGGGTTGATGTAAATCATCACGAAACCAGAAGATGGACTTGTCAAAATCGGTGTTGGGTCTCAATGTCCTTAAAGATGAGATGCTTCGGTCTAACATGGTTCTTTACCTCCCTTTCTTTCTTGTATCGGCAATGGCCCTGGCAATTCTTCCTGCGCCGGGAAAGCCCTCGGTTATTTTCTCCGTAATGGAAACAATTCAAAACTAATTTTTTTCTGAAAAGTTCCGATTATTCCTTCGGGTGCTGAAAGGATGACCGTGATGGTGATCGCGCCCAGAATAATCATATTGTAGCCCACATATTCCGAAAGAAATTGTTGAAGGAGCACGTAAATGGCGGCCCCCAGTATGGGACCTTCAATCGTACCAATTCCCCCAATAATCACAATAAATAGAAGTTTTACCGTCCATCCGATGCCGAAGGCTTCAAAGGGCTGTATAAAAATAGCATTCAAATATAAGATTCCGGCCGCCATTCCTGAAACAAAGGCGCTGAGTAAGAAACAAGTAAATTTGCAAAGGAAGATATTGACCCCCATGGCCTCGGAAGCCACATCATCATCTCTGATAGCCATCAGTCCCAGCCCCAATTTGGACCGGAGCAAGAGGTAAATAAGAGAGATCGCGCCGATAGCCATGATCAAGGCGCCATAATAAACAACAGACATTGAAAGTCTGTAGGCCGGGTGGATAAACATTCCCATTCCATAGCGAACGTATCCCCAATTGCTGAAGCATATCCCCAGGGCCTCGGCGATGACCCAGGTTCCTATGGCAAAATAAACCCCTTTCATCCTGAAAATGGGCAAAGAAATAAACAAGGCCAGGACAGCAGAAATAAGTCCCCCTAAAAATACACTTATAACAATAGGAATCCCATAAAAAACCGATGATACGGCCAGGGTGTACCCGCCGATTCCGACAAACATTTGTTGTCCCAGGGAAATCATTCCCGAATAGCCGGCCAGGAGATTCCACATGGAGGCTAACGTAGCATGAACCAGGATCAACAACAAGACATTGACGATATAGCGTGAAGACCAGAGAGGCAAGGTAACCAGCAGGGACAGAAAAACGAACACTAAAATGGTTCGTAAACGGTTCGAGTTCATAATAAGGTCTACCGCCTTCCCAATATTCCCTGGGGCCGGATGGTCAGGATAATGAGCAAGATAATATAGCCGCTTAATAATTGGAGGCCCGGTCCGAGCACACGCCCCCCGACCAACTGGGAAATCCCCAGGATTATTCCTCCGATAAAAGTCCCGGGAAGACTGCCTAAGCCCCCAATAATCACTACGGCAAAGGCGATGATCAAATATTGGGTCCCCGAATGGGGGTAAAAAGTAAAGGTCATACCGACTAACAACCCGGAAACGGCTGCGGTGACGGCAGCAATGCCCATGGCCAGGGCATAAATCCTTTTAGGATTGACCCCCATTAATTTAGCGGCCGTTAAATTATCAGAGGCGGCCCGAATAGCCCGTCCCAGAAAAGTGCGGGTCATAAACAGATACAGGAGAAGGAGGACCAATAAACCCAGACTAAAATCCACCAGGTAAATGACCGGTATGTAAAAGAGGTCGAAGACGTTGAAACTCTTAATGGCCAGATCCGTTCTCAAGGAACGGGCGTCGGGCCTGAAAACAAGCAATAGGGCATTTTGAAGGATAATGGAAAGACCAAAAGAAATCATTAAAAAGGGCTCCATTCCTTTTTGGATCACCCGGTTAAATAAAAGAGACTGTATCAAATAACCAAAAATAAACATGGCCGGAAGAATGAAGACAAGCGTCCAGATAGGGGAACCGGTCAAAATCTTCAGAGAAAGGAGGCTGAAATAACTGGAAAGGATCATCAATTCTCCATGGGCCAGATTCACCTGTCGCATAATCCCGAAGATCAGGGAAAGCCCTATGCCGATCACCGCATACAATCCCCCCAGCAAAATCCCGTTTATAACAGGCTCAAAGAAGGCCGTCATGGATAGCAATCCTTTTCTTAAATTCCGTTAAAATATTCAGGGAGAGATCTTTGATTCTTTTAAATTAGGACGCAGATTTTCGCCGATACCCGCAGATAACTATTCTTTATATTCAAAATCCTGGTAATCTGCACGATCGGCCCTCTGCCGATCCGAGTTCATCTGCGTCCAAAATGTAAATTCCTATACTATTAAATTATCTTATATTTTAAGGCCGAAATAGGCCCTCTTCACATCCTCCTCCGACAATTCCCCTGGAACTCCCTCCAGGGCGATCTTTCCTTCCTGAAGGATATAGGCATAATGGGCCACCTTGAGGCTTCTTTTAATATCCTGCTCCACCATAACAACGGTCATCCCCTCTCGATTGATCTCTTGCACAGTCCTGAAAAGGACTTTAACCACAATCGGACTTAATCCTAATGAGATCTCATCAAAAAGGATCAACCGGGGTTGGGACATCAAGGCCCGGCCGATAGCCAGCATCTGTTGTTCTCCGCCGCTCAGATCGGTTCCCATCTGAGCACATCGTTCTTTTAATCTCGGAAAGAGGGTAAAAATCTTGTCCAGGGTTATCTTTCGGGCCTTCCGTGCCCGGTGGGGGAAAGAACCCATGAGCAAATTTTCCTGAACCGTTAAATTTGAAAATATCTTACGGCCTTCCGGTACCAGGGCCAGTCCCGATTCCAAAATGTGATGGGTTTCCAAATGATCTATCCGGATTCCATCAAAATGGATACTCCCCTCTCTGCCTTTTAGGAGACCGGCAATGGTTTTTAGCAAAGTGGATTTGCCAGCCCCGTTGGCCCCTAAGATGGAGACAATTTGGCCTTTTGCAACCTTCAGGGAAATGGAGGTCAGGGCTTTAAATTCCCCATAGAAGACCTCCAGATTCTGAATTTCAAGGATGGAATTCATAACTCTTCGGCCCCTAAATAAATATCCTGAACCTTCTTGGATTGGAAAGCCTCCTGAGGGGTTCCACAGAATAATTTTTCTCCGAAATTCAGGACCAGCAGACGATCCGGACCTTTTTGCATGGCCATCATAATGTGTTCCACCCAGATGACGGTCATGCCTTTCTTACGCAAGGAATGGATGATCCCCAAGACTTCTTCCACTTCCGATTCACCCAGCCCCCCGGCAATCTCATCCACTAAAATTAAAGAAGGCTTACTGGCCAAGGCCCTGGCCAATTCAAGACGTTTGCGGTCCAGGAGGGGCAAGGAGCCGGCAATGATATTTTTTTTAACTATAAGACCGGTCATCTCCAGAATATCCTGACAGACTTTTTTAGACTGGGAACTCCCCATCCCCGCCCCGTAAGCCGCACCGACCAATAAATTTTCCAGGACACTCAAATGGAGAAAAGGACGAGGAATTTGATAGGTCCGGGCAATGCCCAGGCGACATTTCTTGTAAGCGGGGGTAAAGGTCACATTCTCCCTGTTAAAGAAGATGGTTCCCTTGTCGGGTTTGATTTGGCCGGAAATAAGATTAAAGAGGGTCGTTTTTCCGGCCCCGTTAGGGCCGATGATGCCCAGGATCTCGCCGGAGTTAACCTCAAAATTGAGATTAAAAATAGGCATCAATTTGCCAAAGGCCTT
Source organism: uncultured Thermodesulfobacteriota bacterium (assembly GCA_964627515.1). GTDB lineage: Bacteria > Desulfobacterota > RBG-13-43-22 > RBG-13-43-22 > RBG-13-43-22 > RBG-13-43-22. The sequence goes on from CAZVHO010000004.1 coordinate 68,089, forward strand.
ACGCAGGTTCTCCACAACAAGCAGGCGATTATCTTCCATCTGGAAAAAAACCTCCATCCCTTCCATGATCCTGGTTTAATTAACGGGCCACTTCGGGTGGCCCAGTCGAAAGTTTTATTTGGGAATCGGGAAGAGAAGATTGCCGGTGGTCGGAATCTTTTTATATTCCTTATTATAAACGATCTGGAGTTCCCAAGGCCACTTGGTCCCCTTAACCCATTGGCCGCCCACCAAAGGCGTGGATGCATAATTTTTGTCATTGAACTTGATAGGTCCGACCACCGTATCCAGCTTGGTTTGAGCCAAAGCTTCCCGGATCTTGTTTTTGTCCAGGGAGCCGGCCCTTTTCAATACGTCGGCGGCTATTTCAAAGGCGGCATAGTCGAATCCCAAAGGCTGGGTGGCCTGTCTCTTGGTATCTTTGGTCCAATCTTCGGCCAGAGCTTTACATGTTTTTCCGGACAAAGAGGATTTGAATGGATGCCAGGGGGTCCACCATACTTCCGTAGTCAATCCTTGGGGGAGGTTTCCGCCGATAGCTTCCATGGCCGCCGGGAAAAGGCAGGCCTTTCCAATGGTGGCCATCTTGGGGACAAATCCCTGTTGGTGGCATTGCCTCCAGGCTGTGGCCCAATCAGGCGGAATGGGTACCCCGGTCAGGATATCCACTTTCTCCTTTTTCCAGGTGCTGATAAAGCTGCTGAAGTCCTGCATGCCATAAGGAAAACGGCCCACATCGATGACCTTGTGACCCATACCCTTGAGCTTTTTGGTAAACTCCTGTGCCCACACGGTCCCGTCGGGATCATTGGGCCAGAGACCGCCCACCACCTTGTTGGTTCTCCCGGCATTTTCATTCCACATGCCGGTATAGACATTGATGATTTGGTCCAGGGACCAGAAAAAATGAAAGGTCCATTTATACGGTCCCCCGGTCAACCAGGGTTCAATAGGGGCCACGGAAGAAATGCAAGGCACTTGATAGCGCTCGCAGATGGCCCCCACGGGGTTGACCGTATCGGGCGTATGCAAGACAACCATTAAATCGACTTTGTCCTGAAGGATCAATTTGGAAGCCACCTCGGCCGCTTTGGTTGGATTGCTTTCGGTATCCATGGGTTTGACTTTAACCGGGAGTTTCTTGTTCAGTTCCTTGATAAAAATGCCCCCGCCCTTGTTGATTTCCTCTACGAGTTTCTTGTCGGCCCAGGCGGACGTTTCCCCAAAGGCGGCAATAGGACCGGTGGCCGGAGTCGGATGGCCGATTAAGATGTGATCCCTGGCCTCGGCCCGTGCGGTTAATGGCGACAAGGAACCCCCGGCAACCACCAGACCGGCAGCGCCTACTGTTTTTAAAAAGTCCCTCCGTGAAACCCCTTTCCCCCAGATTTCTTCGTGGCTCATAATTCCCCTCCCCTTTTAATTGTTGACTGCTTAACCATTTAATAATTTTTTGCTCAAAACGTTAATCAAATGGCAAATTACCTGGCGGTTCTATTTAAGCAAAAAACGAGAAATTAAAAGTTTCTGAATTTCTTCAGTCCCTTCCTCAAAATGGAAAGAGCGGACATCCCGAAAGTGCCTTTCCATGGGATAGGCCTTTGTGTAGCCGATTCCTCCATGGATACGTAGGGCCATTTCAGAAACGCGGATGGCCACCTGCTCGGCGAAAAGTTTGGCCATGGCCGCTTCTTTAACGATATCCTGACCGGCATCAAATTTCCAGGCCGCTTCGTAGGCTAACAGGCGGGCGGCCTGAATCTCGGTTCCCATCTGGGCAATGTTATTCTGAATGGCCTGGCGCTGGGCAATCCGTTTTCCGAAGGTGGTCCTCTTTTTGGCGTATTCAATCGAGAGATCGAGCATGCGTTGGGCCAGGCCTACGCAGCAGAAGGCAATCGACACCCGGCTTAAATGAAGCATCCCAAAGGCTACGTCCAGCCCTTTCCCTTTCTCCCCGAGGACCTGGGAGGCGGGCACCCGGCAATTCTGGTAAAGGACGTTAAAATGGCGTGGTCCAATGCATCCCATCATCTTTGGCAAGGGTTTAAGGATCACTCCTTCCGTGGGGATATCCACCAAAAAAGAGGTAACGCCTTCCTCGGTGGCCGCAAAGGCGTAAATCAATTTGGTATAGTCGGGGAAAAGGGTGATGAGCCACTTGTGTCCGTTTAAAAGGTAATGATCCCCATCCCGGACCGCTTTGGAATTGATATCCTTTCCCGTACCGGCTTCGGGCTCGGTCAGGCTATTGGCGGCCCAAATTTCACCGGTTGCCAATTTGGGCAGATAGTTCTTCTTTTGTTCCTCAGTGCCGAAATAAAGGAGGGGGCGCCAAAAAAGACCGTTCATGGTATGGGCGATCAACCGGACGGTGGCGTAGGCTTTGGAGAGCTCTTCCAAAACAGTGAACCATTCCACTGCCGTCCATCCCTGCCCACCATATTCCTTGGGGATGGTCAGACCGAAAAACCGTCCTTTTCTTAAGGCTTCGACTAATTCTTCTGGAATTCGTTCCTCTTCTTCTAAAGGCCCCGACAAGGGATCCAAGACCTTTTCCACCCATTCCTTGGCCTCTCGTTTGTATTGTAAAATTTGGTCCGATAAACTGAAATCCATTTTATTACCTCCTTGTTGGATTACCCGATCATGGTCAAACCACCATCGACACTCAGTACCTGTCCGGTCAGGTATCTGGAATCATCGCTTACGAAAAAGGCCACCACATCGGCCACATCTTCCGGTTCTCCGAGGCGTTTCAAGGGGATCATTTTGGCCACGGCCTCCATGATTTTCTTTCCTTTTTCCCCCTCATGAAGCCTTGCTAAGAGATCCGTCTGAACCGGGCCGGGGCTGACACAATTGACTCGTATGTTATATCGGGCCAACTCCCTGGCCAGGGCCTTGGAACTGGCCATAATCGCCGCCTTGGTACCGCAATAAAGGACCTCCCCGGAATTTCCAATCCTTCCGGCATCTGAGCCGAGACTGACAATATTGCCACTGTTTTGTTGAATCATATAAGGCAGACACACATGGGTAGTCATTAAGAAGCTCCGGTAATTGACATTAATCAATTTATCCCAGAGGGTCTGGTCCGTATCCACAAAAAACTTGGAAACATCCATGCCGGCATTATTGATAAGGATATCGATGGACCCGAATTGCTGATGGATCTTGGCTATTGCTTCTTTGACCTTCTCATAGTTGGTCACATCGCAATCTAATGCCAAAGCCCCGACCCCTAAGCCGGTTAGCTCCCCGGCCGTTTTCTGGGCCGCCTCTTTTTGAATATCTAATAAACCGATATGGGATCCTTCCCGGGCCAGACGTAAGGCGATAGCGCGCCCTATGCCCCTGGCGCCACCGGTGACGATGGATGTTTTTCCTTTTAACTTCATTTTTCACTCCTTCAGCGTGGGATTTAATTCTTTCCTTACTATATCCTCGATGCGTTGCTTCAAGACCTTTTTGTCCGCTTTTCCGGCGGCGGTCAGGGGGATGAGTGACACCAATTCCACCCTGGCCGGCAAATGGGCTTTAGGGGCTCCCAGATTTTCCAGATGACGATGGATTTCTTCCAGGGTGATTTCTGATCCGGCAAGGGGCTTGATAAAGGCACATACCTGTTCTCCAAGATCCGAATCAGGCATGCCGATCACTGCGACGTATTCGACACCGGGATAAGATGAGATCAGATCCTCCACATCCCTGGCGGCAATATTTTCGCCACCGCGAATGATGATGTCTTTTATCCGGCCGGTGATCCGGATAATCCCTTGACCGTCAATGACCGCCAGGTCGCCGGTTCGGAAAAACCCGTTTAAGGAAAAGGCCTTCTGGTTAGCCTGGGGATTTTTGAAGTATCCGGTAAATACCCCAGGGCCTTTAGCCGCCAATTCACCTTCAACGCCAGGAGGGGTCTGTTTTCCGTTCGCATCCAAGGTAATAAACAGATCATAAGGGCAGACCGGCCGGCCGATCGTGTTAATGCGGATTTTTTCAGGATCACCGGGGCGGGATTGGGCGCAGGGACCTTCAACCATTCCAAAGGCATTAATATACCGGGCGCCTATTTTTCTTTCTACGCTTCGGACCAATTCGGGTGGGCTATTAGCCGCCCCGACATAAATTCTTTTTAAGGAACTAAGGTCATAGTTTTCAAGACCTTCATAATTAACGATCCGACTGATCAAAGTGGGCACCAGGCCGGTACAGGTCACCTTTTCTTCCTGGACCAATCGGCAAAAATCCTGGGGATAGGTCGAATCCATCAGGACTACTTTCGCCCCGTGGAAGAGCGGGCCGGTTACGGAGACCAGTAGGGCCAGATTATGTCCAACGGTCGAGGTTACCAGACACGTATCGGTGACATTGACATCCCAAGCCCGGGAGGTGTATTCCACGTTACAGATATAATCGTTATGGGTCCGTGGGGCGCCCTTAGGAAGACCGGTGGTTCCTCCCGAGGGCAAGATCTGGCAAACATTTCCCGGATCAGGCCGTGCCGCCTCCAAGGTCCGTTCTATTTCCGAGGAAGATGCCTGCCTGGTTACCAGGTCATCAAACCAGAGTTTCCCATCTTTTTTTACCGGCCTGGAGGGACTCGATAAAATAATTTGTCTCAAACATGGGTTTTGACTTTGAACCTGCTCAATGAGTGGGAAGAATTCTGATTTGCGATAGTGATCGGGTACGATCCAGCCTCTGGGTTGGGTGAGATCGGCCAAGTGAGAGACTTCCCTGGCGGTGTGGTTTATGGTCAGCAGGACCATAACCAATCCGGCTTTTTGTAAGGCGAAATAGGCAATGACAAATTCAGGCCAATTGGGGAGTTGGAGCAGGACGCGGTCTCCTGGGTTAAATCCTAATTGAAGCAAACTGTAAGCCAGGGTGTCGACCTGGGACCGGAGGTCCTTGTAAGTATACCTTTTTCCCTGTCCTACCAGGGCCTCTTTGGCCGGATAAAGATCGCTGGCTTTGTCGAGCATATCCCCCAGGGTTATGCCCAACCACCAGCGCTTTTTTTCATACCAATCGGCTGATTTTGAATCGTAGGGGTTAAATCCTTCCAGATTCATAACAAGGCCTCTATAAAACGGTTAGGTTAATCTATTTTCTGAAGATGATTCCTTTAAGGCTGCACGAATTTACGGATTTGGTATTTGTATGCGGCCGTCTTTCTTTTTCCACTGAACACAAGTAACTTCCTCGTAGGCCCCTTCGGCCTCCCGGCACTTGTTGCAGTAAACGCACTTAACGATATCCCTTTCCCGTCCTTCCTGGGACTTTTTGGGCCAAAAAGGATCACAGAGGATGGGTCGGGCTATGGCCACCATGTCCGCCTCGGAATTTTCAAGGATCTTCTGGGCAATTTGGGCCGTGGGGATCCTTCCCGCTGTGATAATCGTGGGATAGAAACCGGCCAGGTTTAAAATCTTTTTGATGTCGGCCGCCAGATAAACGTTTACCTTCTCCGGCATCCAGAGAGGAGGCATGGATCGGTTGCCGCTGTACCCGGTATAGGGATCAAGGGATTCCCCTGTCCTGGAGATGGCGTCTTCAAATTTCCCCCCGGCCGAGATACTGATATAGTCCAGACCGAGTTCAGCCAGGCGCAAGGCAATAGGGCGTGAATGGCTGAGGGTGTTTCCTCCCAGGGTGAATTCATCCCCGTTTATCCGGGCGCCGAGGACAAAATCATTCCCCACGGCCTCACGGGCTGCCTGAACAACTTCCACGGCCAGACGAATCCGGTTTTCCAGTTTTCCCCCGTAATCGTCCTTCCGGTGGTTATGACGGGACAGAAAAGAAGACATGGTGTAGGCATGGGCAAAGTGGAGTTCAACCGAATCAAATCCGGCCTGGCGGGCCCGGTAAGCGGCCTGGGCGAACAGCCGGGGGATTTCCTGAACCTCCTCGAGAGGCAAGTCTTCCACTTTTTGACGATATCCGCTTCGAGAGATTTTCAGGAAGTGAATAATCTGGGGGGCGATCTTGGCCTCGGTTTCCTGGTGAACCTGGTTGGTCAATTTTTTCAGTCCTGATATAAATTCATCGTCACTTAAGCGTAATAACTGGCCGCTTTTTTGTTTTTTAATGGATACGGCTTCGGTGACAACAATACCCGCGCCACCCCGGGCATAGAGCAGGTATCGATTAATTAATTCTTCCGTGACCTTTCCCTCTTCGGTGGCCAACCGGGTGACCACCGGCGGCATCATGATTCGATTGGACAGTTTCAGTTTGTTGTTCAAATGATAAGGCTGGAAAAGTTCCATGGCCGTTTTCCTTTGCTGAAATTGTTTGTCTACCTGCAAAAACTTATTGGGCCCATTTAACCAAAGCGGCAATAAAATCGTACAGGTCCTGTTGTCGATGACCGGCCTGAATGCCTATCTTCGACCAGATCCTGGCCGTTTTATCCTGGAGCTCGCCGGGAGATAATTCCTTGACCTTGCGAAAGGCCAGGCCTTCCTCTTCAATGGCTTTTTTTAACAGGGAAATGATTTCCGACAGGGCCCCTTCTGTTTTTTCCAGATGAAAAAAATGATCGGTTTTCTGGCCTTCCCGAATGGACTTGCTTTCCGTCAGGGAAAAGGTTTCTTCAAAATGGATCCTTTTAAGCTGCAAGGGCTTTCGGTTGATTTCAACCAGTTCCGGATAGCCGTCGGGTTTGTTTAAAGAGAGTCTCCCCCTGTCTTCGGGTCGGCTGATGACATAATAGCGATTGATTCCGGAACAGGCCGGATCCACCCGGATCACCTCTTTCCAGCCGTCTTCCCATTCCAATAAGAGATATTTCTCCTTTTCAGGGAATGGACTGGGGCGGCTAAAAAAAGGGTGATTCAGGGCCTCCTTCTGAAAAGATAGAGGAAGGCTGTTAAACGATACGGTAGTCATGGAACCATCCTCGAATTCAACCGTTACCATTTTGGGCCTGGGTTGCGACACCGGATTTATTCCTTCTTCTTCAGGATTGTTTTGAGTTCTAAAAAGGATTGGATGACCAGATCGGCTTTGGACTCCCCTAAATCGATAAAACCGATATATTGAATGGTCTTAAAGCCCCGGTCGTGAGCTGGATTAATGTCGGTTTCCGGTTTGTCCCCGATCATAACGGCCTCCCCGGGTTCGATACCCCGTTCCCTTAATTCCCGGGCCAGGACATCATAAATCCTGCCGTCCTTTTTAGTATGGCCTTTATACTTCAAATCGGTGGTATCGTTTTCCAGATTGATTTTACCCTGGGGGGTAATCAATTCTTTAAAGTACTTGACCAGTCCCCTTTTTTTTAAAAAACGGGAAACCATATCCGTTCCTACGGGACCGAGGGTCTTTTTCATTTCAGAGACCACCTGAAGCTCTATTCCCTGGGCCTGCAGGTAAGAAAGGGCCTCTTCCAAGCCCCCTCCAACCTGCAAGAACTCTTGTTCTTTCTGGCTGAAAAGTTCGAGGGCTTGAGGATCATTATCCAAAACGAAAATATAGATTTCATCCCGATGCCCTTCTTTAATTCGGCCATAATCCCCATATTTCTCCTTGAGAATTCTATATTTTTGGATTTTGTCGGGGATTAATTCCGGCTTGCCCAGCCCCTTGTAAATATCGCCAAAGACCTGGGGATTCCTTAACCCTCCCGGCTCCATGATACACTGGCCATAATCAAATCCGCACCATTTCACTTCCATAGGAATCGATCTTTCTTTTTCTCTTATTTCATGGGCGGTAATTTAAAGAGTCTTTCCAAATTTTTACCCAGGATCAGATCAACCTCATCTTGTGTAAGTCCGGCCTGCTCTCCCACCTCTTTGACCGCCTTGATGGCCCCCTCCGGATCACCGACCCGATGGGCATAATCGGTTCCAATACACATGTGGTCCGGACCGACCCATTCCAGGCAGCACTTCATGGCCGGATGATAAAATGAAGTAGTATCCGGATAGACCCTGTTTTTATAGGTAATATCCGGTGATTCATCCAATACAACCCCCCATTCCTTTCCGTAGCCTTTATAGGAATCCTGTAATCTTCGAACAAAATAGGGGACCATGCCGCCCAGATGGCCGTGAACAATAGTTAACTTGGGGTATTTCTTCATAACACCTTGGAAGATGAGGCTCAGGACGGCCATGCTGGTATCCAGGGTGTAACCCCAAAGCTGGTAAGGCAACCGCATTTTGTTCATCACGTCCTTGGTCATGGGAACGGCTGGATGCATCAGCATAGGGAGTTCATATTTGTTGGCCATTTCATAAATGCCATGGTATTTTTCCAGAAAGATAGGTTCAAAATTAAAATTGGAAAACATTTGAATCCCGGCACAACCCATCTGATGACACCTTTCCAATTCTTTACAGGCTTCATCCGGGTCCTGATAGGGAAGAGAAGCCAGGAAATAGAACCGTCCCGGATAATCTTCAGTGGCCTTTTTAAGGGCATCGTTACACTTTTGAGCCCAATAAATACCGATATCTTTCTCCAGGGTTTCCGGTCCCGGGATGGTGACGCTGAGAAGCTGGGTATCTAAACCACCCTTATCAAGGTCTTTAATCCTTTCATCCAGATCATAGTGACCGGCTCGGTCGATATGGGCGACACAAACACCCTCATACCACATCCGGTAATGGGTCCCGCCGTCGTGAACGCCGTTAGGGGAATTCTTGGTCCCCCGGCTGCAAAGATATTCCAAGTATTCTTTGGGATACCAATGATTGTGGGCATCAACAGTCCTTTGTGCCATGGTTTTCTTCCTCCTTATACTCCTTAAGATTTTTTATATTTCTACTTTGCAAGATAAATAAATTTCCCTTTTCGAAAGCCCACTCGATGTCCTGGGGAGAACCAAACAACCTTTCAATCTTAAGTCCGGTTTGACCCAATTCCTGCACCTGGTCATCCGAAAGAGTCGGTCTGTCCATTAGATCGGGATTCACTGTGATCTCTTTCCTTCCAACCCCTTTTTCTTCGTCAAAGCAAACCATAACCGTCTTTTTGGCGATTTTCCTTTGTTTTATCTGGAGGGTTGCTTTATCCAATGAGAAAAAATCGTTCATCGATTTGCCGGAAACAACCGATTCGCCCAACCCCCAATTGGCTTCAATGACCATCTCTTTTTGACTGCTGGTTATCGGGTTGGCAGTAAATAAAATACCGGCCACCTCGGGATTAATCATTTTCTGAACGATCGGGGCAATCAATCCCAGATGATGGTCAATTTTTTTATGAAAACGATTAAACGTCGCCCGCGAAGTCCACAAGGAAGCCCAACACAATTTTATGTGTTTCAGGATCTCCTCCGTTTCTTTCAAGTAATGAAAGGTATCCATCATTCCCGGGAAGGAAGAGATGGGAAGGCTCTTGACCGCTACGGAAGAACGGACGGCAACAAAAACCCGATCCGGGCCGGTCAACTTATTTATGGAATCCATCAATTCCCTTAATAAATCGTCAGGAATGGGGGCGGAGATAATCAGGTCTCTGATTTCATTAGTTTTACTATCTATGATGGCATAATCCTCGTAATCAAAACCGGGAATGATCCCGTTAATTTTGGGCTGCAAATTATTTTTTTCTATGTGATGATGAAGAGCATTTGCCAGCACGCAGAAACCAGATGGTACGTTAAATCCTGCTTGAGTCAATTCCCCTAAGTTGGCCGCTTTTCCACCGGCCTCCTGGATATCTCCCTTGGTCATTTCTTCGAAAAATTTAACGAAGGTTCCGATTGGGATCACCTGCTTTCTTAAAGATTATTTTTAAGTCAGGCTATATAATATCAAAAATAATGCCAGAAAGTTCTCGCTTCTTAATTTATTGTAATAATTACTAATTTCATGAAATAAAGGTAACATGCCGAAATTATATAAAATATTTTAATTTATTGAAATATAATGATATTTTAAGATAAAATCATGAGACATTTTTGTTGCATGCCACAAGAATGATTCGCCACATTATTGTTAAACCCTCATGCCTTGGGGGCACCCCCAAGCATGAAAAATATCGCCATCGTAGGGGCGGGTTTTAAACCCGCCCCTACAGCGCTTCAAAAAGCAGGTTGCCGGGGGTGGACTTCTTATGAATCTTTTAAGAAGGGATTCTGGGAGAGTTTGTACTTTCGCAGCAGCCGTTGAAAACTGCTTCGGTGCATTTGGATTTCTCTGGCGCTTTTCGAAATGTTCCAATCGGTCTTTCCCAATAATTTAGAGAGATAATCCTTTTCGAAGGTCTCGATCAGCTCTTTTTTGGCTTTACGGAAATCAGGGAGTCTTTGGGATTCTGTCGTTATTCCCTGATAGGCGGGCATAACCACACCTTGACCCAGGCCGCGGATTTCGGCCGGAAGGGCTTCCAGATTAATGCTCTCGGTATTGCTCGTAATGATCATATGTTCCATGACATTTTTCAATTCCCGAATATTCCCGGGCCAGGGATAATCGATCAGGTATTTTAATGCTTCATTGGATACGTGGGATATTTTGCGGCCGATTTTTTTATTAAAAATTTGAAGGAAATATTCAATCAGGGGGAAGATATCTTCTTTCCTTTCCCGTAAAGGAGGCAGATAAATCGGAACGACATTAAGGCGATAAAAGAGGTCTCTCCTGAATTGTTCCTTTTCGACTAAGGTTTTTAAGTCCCGGTTGGTGGCGGCGATGATCCTGACATCCGTTTCCAGATACTTTTCCCCGCCCACCCGTCGAAAGCTCTTACTTTCCAGTACCCTTAAAATTTTAGCCTGGAGTTTCAATTCCATATCCCCGATTTCATCCAGGAAGAGGGTCCCTTTGTGGGCGACCTCAAATAACCCCCTCTTCAATCCAATGGCACCGGTAAAAGAGCCTTTTTCATGACCAAAGAGCTCACTCTCCAACAAATTTTCAGGAAGGGAGGTGCAATCCACCGTAATGAAAGACATCTTAGCCCTTTGGCTTTTTTTATGAATCATGGCCGCCACCAATTCCTTCCCCGTTCCGGTCTCGCCATAAATCATTACCGTGCTGGTGGTGTCGGCTATACGATTGACTAATTCCAGGACATCAAAAAATTTTCGACTCCTGGTAATAAGCTCCCCATACTGGTAGCGATCGATCTGCCGTTCCAAGACCTCGATCCGATTTTCTAAGGAGATCAATTTCAGGGCCTTTTGAATAACGATTTTTATCTCATTATAGTCAAAGGGTTTGGTAAGATAATCAAAGGCCCCCAATTTAATGGCTTCCACTGCGCTGCTGATATCCCCGTAGGCGGTGATAATAATCACATTGGTCTGGACATCCATTTTTTTTATTTCTTTCAACACCTCAAGACCATTGAGATCCGGGAGATTTAAATCGAGGAGAACCAGATCGATATGTTTCCGGATTAAATGAGTCAAGCCTTCCTTGCCGTATTGGGCCGAATAGACTTCGAAGCCGTCTTGAGCCAAGGAATTGCCTAAATATTTTCTGATATTTTCTTCGTCATCGATGATCAATATACTTCTGGTTAATTCCAATGCTCCGGTCCTTCCTGGTTGATAATGGGCAAATAAATCGTAAATATGGTCCCTGATCCCCGCTGGCTCTCGACTTGGATGAATCCTTTGTGGGCGGAGACGATCTCCTTGCAAATGGACAACCCTAATCCCGTCCCTCCTGGTTTTAAACTGTAAAAGGGTTTAAAGATCTCCGGCAGATGTTTATGGTTTATCCCGATCCCGGTATCGGCCAGGGAGATGCATAAAAAAGATTTTTCGCTCGAAAGAGTTTCTGCCGGTGAGTCTATCCGGGTGGAAACGGTGATCTTTCCCTTGTCCGAAATGGCTTGCGAGGCATTTAAAAACAAGTTTAGCAATAATTGATAAATCCGATCCCGGTCGATAAAAATATCCAAGTCTTGAGTACATAATTTTTTTTCCATGGTGATGTTCTTCGACTCTAACTGACCTCCCAAATGAAAGAGGACTTCTTCAATGATTTCTCCTATGATCCGCTGATTTCTTTTTCTGATTCGATATTCGGTTTTCTTGGCTTTTAAGAAAGAACAAACCGTTTTTTGAATACGGTTTAGATCTTTCATGACACTGTCCAAAATCTGAATATTTTCTTTTTTCTCAAGACTTCCATAAAGCGTGGAAAGGCCTAATTTGATACCGGTCAAAGGATTGTTGATTTCATGGGCTAAGGTATAGGACATATCGGCAATGGAAGATAATTTGGCCGATTCGACGACCTCCCGTTCCAATTTTTTTTGATTGGTCAGGTCATTAACGATGGACATGACGTAGGTGATGTGATTGGAGTGATCGAAAATAGGAATAGAGATGGCTGAAAGGTAGCGCAGGTTGCCATTGGGTGAATAATAGGTAAATTCATGGGTCAGGCTCTTTACCCCGGTTTGCAAGGTATTTTTTAATCGCTTTACAATGGCATCCTTATGCCTCTGGTCAAAATCCGGTAAAAATTCAAGGGGCGTTTTCCCTAAAGCGTTTTCTTTTTTGATCTCGAAAATTTCTTCAAAGGAATCGTTAATGAATATGACTTTGAGCTGTCGATTATGCAGAATGACCGCCGCATTAATCCCTTGAACAATGTTATTTAAAACTTTTTCATCAATTATTTTAAGTGCTTTCATTACGCCTGAACCAATTTCGGAGTGTACGTTAACGGTCGTTGAACTTGAAGGTGGCTCCCTGAATTTGAACACTTCGTGGAATCACCATGAAAAAAATACTCCTAATTGGTAAAAAAGGGAAGGCCAAATTAATTTTGCCCGGATAATAAAAAAAGCTTGACATCCGGGCATTTTTTAGGTTAAATTATCTGAGTATTTGTACTCTTGTGAAAAGGAGGATTTTACCATGGAAAGACTTTCAGTTCTCAAAAAACGACAAAATCCGCTTCAACAGGAAATCATGGCTCATCTCGATTCCTTTCTTATCGGGACCGTTGCCAAATCCCCGTCTATGTCCGGATATGGGCTGACCACCAAGGTGGAGGGGAAAACCGTCACGCTCTACGTCAGAAAGAATCTTGTTCCGAAGGCCTTGGAGATGGGAAAACGATATAAGCAGCTTTGGACCCTTATCCAGAAGTTGTCCAAGATCAACTGGGAGATTCTAAAACTGGAGACCCCCTAAGAATGCCGCGTCCTGTTTTTCCTCCACATGATTTTGTGTGTCCCTATGAACATAACTGTCCTTATCTGGATGGACTTTCTACCACCTGGGTGTTTGGAGAGTACCGGAGGGGGAAGGATTCCTATCAAGAGCATTTAAGGATTAATGATCTTTTGGATCAGGGGCTGGACACAGCCCTTAAGCGTAATCGTGAGCTGGATAGAGAACTGGCGGAGCTTCGGGCCAAATATCAGGCTTTCACCAAAAGCAATTTAAGCCGAACCGAAAGAAGGAGGTTGTTCCTGACGATAAAAAGGGCGTCCCGGAGCAACCCAGCCAGAAAAAGCGCGGTGCGCCTATGGGCCATCCGGGGTGGTTCAGGCCGAAACCGATCAGGGTTGATCGGTCCGTTCAAGTTTCAGCGCCACAACGATGTCCCCATTGTAGTTCAACAGACTTAACCCCAATTAAAGAACCCCTGGAGCATATTCAGGAAGACATTGTGCTGGTCCCCCGCCCCGTTGTTACGCGGTATGTGCATGAACAGGTCTTCTGTACTCAGTGTCGAAGACCGGTTGTTCAGGTGGCAGCCGACGAGATTTTCCATGCCCCTATCGGGCCGGTGGCCAAGGCGACCGCCATGTATCTACGTTATGAGATCGGCATTCCTTACAGAAAAGTCGCAGAGCTCTTCAAGGTTTTATTCGGCCTATCGTTCGTGCCGGCTTCTCTGGTTGGGTTTGACCAAAAAACAGCTAAGTTGGGCGAGCCTATTTACGCAGACCTGCGTGAAAAGCTCAGGATGTCTGACGTGGTCCATGCCGATGAAACCTCATGGCGTTACGATGGAGATGGCCATTACGTCTGGTATGGGGGCAATGAAGACCTGGCCTTCTTTCATATCGATCGGCACCGCTCCGCCGAGGTAGCCAAATCCATCTTCGGAGAGAACTTCCCCGGCACACTGGTACGAGACCGTTATGCAGCTTATAACGGCATCGGCGCCAACTGGCAGACTTGTTTGGCCCATATTATCACAACAGTTAAAGAAATTAAACGGGAACATGCTCTCCTGCCGCAACCGGACCAAGATAAACACGTAGATTCCTTTACCAGCCGAGTCAAAGACTTCTTTTCCAAGGCCTGTGAAACCGGCCAGAAGCAAAAATCCGGTATCCTTTCAAAACAGTCGGCCTTAAAGATCGAAAAGCTTTTCCTCAAGGACCTCACGAATATCTGTCAACAACCCCTTCAGTTCAAGCCCGCTGAGACGCTCCGAAAGTACCTCGTCGGTCCAGAACAGAAAAACCTATTCACCTTTCTGCGCATCCCCGGTGTGCCGCCTACCAATAATCAGGCGGAACAATCTCTGAGAAAAATGGTCATCTTTCGCAAAGTCTGTTTTGGAACAAGATCAGATAAAGGGCTCAAGACCCATAGTATTCTCCCCAGTCTGGTACAGACGGCCAAAAGACAAAAAGTCCATCCCCTGACATTCCTCAAAACCCTCCTAAACGCTGATACGGCTTCGGCTCAAGCGGCTTTATACAATAACTCCAGTTGACTTAATACAATCGGGCAGGCATAAGATTTATTGGCTGACTTTCTAACTCCTATTCCACGGGGGAGGCTCTAAGGTTTTCCTGTTCCTTCGAAAAAAATGGGGACTAAACTGTTACTGGGCATCGACCTATCCTCGGAGGGACCCGAGGACTTTCGCAAGAATCTCCTTGCCCGCGTCGAGATATCGGCCTGAAAAAGTCCTTCTTATAATCAAATACTGAATTGAATGGGCAACATCCCCTTTTTCTGACACAATCCACCACAACCCTGTCGCTAATAATTTTGGTACGTCGGCTGATGGCCGAACAGATTAGACCGAAGTAAACACCGATTATATCATTAGATAGCCGTCCTGTTTGCCAAGTTTTCAATAATATTTGACTTGAAAAGCCTTATCAGTTTTAATCACAAATCAAGGTTTGACCCCTTTTCTGTTGACAAGACTGGGATTCTCTGATTGATAGAGAGACCCCCGAAGAGCTTCAACATTTAATGGAACAAGCGGAACCTTTTATGGCCCAACGGCCGGTCAAACAACCGGTCTCCCTTCGGGTCGATCCATTCGATCTGTCCATGGCCAAGCGTATAGCGCGGCGGAAAGGAATCCCCTTTTCCCAACTCATGGCCATGTGGCTCCATGAACGGATCGAGCAGGAAAAAGCGGGGGCTTAATTCTTTTTTTCCACCAAACCCAAGCAGGATCTCAAAGCACTCCAGGAGATCATGATTGGTGCCAGGAACTTTTTTAGGATATCTATCTGTAATAACAAAACTATCTTTTTGCACCTGTAGAAGATCAGCATTGCCACGTTTGGGACCCGTCACTGCTTGTCCCGAAACGATTCATGGATTCAGCTTCCGATACAATTTTGACCGATGCATGCCGAGTATTTTTGCGGCTTGGCTTTTATTGCCATTCGCTTGCTTCATGGCGGACAGGATGCGTGACTGCTCATAGGATTCATATTCGGACCATGCGGAGGATGAAGTTTTTTCCTCACGGCGAGTAAAGCCGATCAGTGTTTGAATATCCTCGACCGTGATCTTATCGTTTTGTGACAAAATGCCCAATCTTTCGACCACGTTTCGCAACTCCCTCACGTTGCCGGGCCATTTTCGATTTTTTAAATCTTCCAGCGCATCCGAGGAAAATTCTTTTTTTGTATTATATTTATAATTCATTCTATTGAGAAAGTATACGCAGAGGGGCCAAATGTCCTCCAGCCTTTCTTTGAGTGGATTTATCCTGATCGGGACAACATTCAATCGGTAAAAGAGATCCTCCCGGAAATTTCCTCTTTTTATCTCATGGGGGAGATTCCGATTCGTAGCAGCAATGATACGGACGTCCAGTTTTATCGTTTTGATACCGCCTACTCTGATGATCTCTCCATTTTCTATGGCTCTCAAGAGTTTGACCTGCATTCCAATTGGGATGTCTCCAACCTCGTCAAGAAATAATGTCCCGTTTTTGGCAATTTCGAACAGACCGAGTTTTCCTCCCTTTAAAGCGCCGGTGAAAGCCCCCCCCTCATAGCCGAAGAGTTCCGACTCCAGGAGTTTTTCGGGGATGGCCGGAATACTGACCGGTATGAACGGTGCATCCTTGCGATGGCTGTTATTATGGATAATCTTGGCAATCACCTCTTTGCCCACACCGGATTCACCGGTGATGAGAACCGTACAGTCCATGCATGAGACCTTCTTCACCGTTTCCAACACAGTTCTCATGCTGGGGCTTTCAAATATGAAGTCTTCTTCGAGAAGCATAATCTTTCTTAGATGCTCGATTTCCCTGAGATATACGTCCGATTGACGTCTCTCTCTTTCAAGCATGGCCTTGATCTCATCCAATTCCGTCAGTACCGTTGACGTCAGCACAACAAATTTTATGTCTCCATTGGCCTTGAAGATCGGTCGGCAGTGAGACAGTGATTCTAATCCGTACCGTGTTCGGTGCATGCCGATGACCTCTCGGCGCAATTTGATCGCTTCAGGGATGAGCATTTTATCAATATAGCCCTCCTCAAGGAGTTGGTAGGATGTTTTTCCGATCAATTCTTCGGGCTGGATGCGGACTAAATTGCACATGGCACGGTTGGCCATGATTACCCGGCTATCAGAGTCAAAGATTACCACTACGTCGGACACGCTGTCGATAATCTCCAATAAACTATCATGGAGTTCTTTGTTCACATCTTCATTGTTCATATTTTTTTTCGCACCTCGTCCTATATTGTTCGAAGACAATTTAGCACAAAATAGGTCATATAGGCAAATTTTTATTCGCATGCGATGAATTCTTATAAGATAAGTATTTAATATTTATAATAATATTTTGTTCGGGGCGATTGGCACATTACTTGATAATATCCATCATGGGTCACCTAAAATAAATAATGAAGAAGGAGAAAGGGAGGGAATTCTTATGGGACATCTCAAAACCGTTAAAGAAGATGGGGTTTACATGCTACTGGCGGAACGCTTGAGTAAAAATCCGATTGGGGTAGCAATTACTGAAGATCTAATGAAAATACTCCACTGCTTTTATACCGAGAGCGAAGCCATGGTGGGCAGCAAATTTCCTATGGTTCCCATGCCGGTTGATAAGTTGGCCGGCATCACGGGAATTGAAGAAGAAGCACTAAAAAAAACACTGGACAGTATGGCCCAAAAGACACTGGTGTTGATACTTCCAACGCCGGACGGTGTTGTTTATATGTTATCTCCAATGGTCGTAGGATTTTTTGAATTTAGTTTCATGCATGTGCCGAAATGGGTAGGCATGAAAGAATTATCAGCGCTGTTTAACAAATATTTAGAAGACCCTGCGGCGAGAAAAGAGCTGTGGGGCACCGATCCCGCCGCGTTTAGGTCTCTGGTTTATGAAAAATTGATCCCGGTTGCTGTGCAAACAGAGATTCTGGACTATGAGAAGGCGTCGGAAATCATCCGCCAGGCAGGGTACTGGGCGGTCGGCCTTTGCACGTGCCGCCACATGGCCAGCCACCTGGGCACGCCTTGTAAAATAAAAAATTCTCCCATGGAGACGTGCACCCTCCTGGGCGACATGGCGCAATTGGCTGTGCATAATGGTTGGGCCAGGGAAGCTACAATGGACGAAATGCTGCAGATACTGGAACAAACAACAAAGCTCGGTATGGCTCATACTTGTGACAACGTCCTCAACCACCCGGCCTTCCTCTGCCACTGTTGCAGTTGCTGCTGTTTGCTCATGTCTAGCATTAAGGAATTTGGTATATCTTGCGTACTACCCAGTAATTTCATCCCGGTTTTAGACGCGGAGAGTTGCCTCGGATGTGAGATATGCGCCAAAAAGTGCCCCGCCGAAGCCATAACCATGCGTGATGGAGGAAAGGATACCGAAGTGCCGGGTATCAATATGCAACGTTGTATCGGGTGCGGTGTTTGTGCCTCCGTCTGTCCTGAAGACTCATTGACTATGTCCCGTCGGCCGGGCTTATACGCTCCTCCGAAGGATACTGCTGAACAAATAACTCTCATTGGCCAGAAAAGGGGAAGGATCTAAATTTTACCTCGATGTGATTTTTGAGATAAAGAAGGAGAACAATTTTATGGAAAAACCGATGGGTGACAAATATCAACTGTTTATTGATGGCAAATGGGTAGATGGCAAAGAAGGCCAAACATTCAATTCATACTGCCCGGTTAATGGCGAGTTCCTTGCGACCTGTGTGGAAGCAGGCAAAGAAGACGTGGATCTGGCGGTTAAAGCGGCCAGGAAGGCATTTAATGGCTGGAAGGATGTCGGCCCTCAGGAACGAGCGGCCATGCTGATGAAACTAGCCGATCTAATTGATAAAAACTCGAGTAATTTGGCCTTGGTCGAGTGCCTGGACAATGGGAAGGCGATACGTGAGCCATACGCAATCGATTTGCCTTTAAGTGCAGACCAGTTTCGCTATTTTGCCAGTGCGCTCAGAACCGAGGAAGGCAAAGCGGCAATGATCGATAAGGATACACTGACCCTTACGCTTAGAGAACCGATCGGTGTCGTCGGTCTGATTGTACCCTGGAATTTTCCTTTTGCCCTGGCTGTTTGGAAATTGGCCCCCGCTTTAGCGGCAGGTAACACGGTGGTTATTAAACCCTCTTCCGAAACCTCACTAAGCCTTCTGGAGTTGGCGAAGCTTTTCGAACAGGTTCTGCCTCCCGGCGTAGTGAACGTGATTACCGGGAAAGGGTCAACGACCGGCAATTACCTGATAGACCATTCGGACATAAACAAACTCTCGTTCACAGGTTCCACTGAAATTGGCTATACCATCTCCGAAGCTGCCGCTAAGAAGCTGATACCGGCCACCCTCGAATTAGGCGGAAAATCGGCCAACATCATTTTCCCTGACTGCAATTGGGAAAAAGCAATTGAAGGCGTGACGATGGGAATCCTCTTTAATCAGGGGCAGGTGTGCGTCGCCGGTTCGAGGGTATTTATCCATGAAGATATCTACGACAGGTTCCTATCGGATTGTGTTGAACAATTTGAAAGAGTAAAGGTCGGTCTTCCCTGGGAGGTAGAGACCCAAATGGGTGCATTGGTCAATGAAACCCAACTCAAAAAAGTACTGGGCTATATAGAGCTCGGGAAGAAAGAAGGAGTTAAAATCGCCTGTGGTGGATACCGGATGAAGGACAACGGTCTGGGCAAGGGTTATTTTATGAAGCCCACGATTCTGGCCCATGTCAACAACAAGATGCGCGTGGCACAGGAAGAAATTTTTGGCCCGGTGGCCTGTTTTATCCGCTTTAAAGATGAAGAAGAAGTTATCGAGATGGCCAACGACAGTGAATATGGACTGGCGGGGGGAGTCTGGACTAAGGACATCAATAGAGCGCTCCGTGTGGCCAGGGCAGTTGAAACAGGGAAAATTTGGGTGAACGCTTACCTTGTCCTTCCTGCCCACACGCCCTTCGGGGGATATAAAAAGTCGGGCATTGGACGGGAAAACCATATAATGGCGCTCGATCACTATTCCCAACAGAAAAACATCATTATCAGCTTGAGCGACTATAAGCTTGGACTTTATTAGGCAGAAAGTGGCCTCCGCTCCTGCAACAGACCAAGTGCAGAGTCAAAGTGGTCCAGTTGTGATGATTGCGAAGCAGAACATGAGTAACGTGTTCAAATATATTATCTAAGAGCAAATGGGGGACAGAAATTCATGGGTTGGGAAGATATCTATAGAGCAAAGCTGGTTTCTCCGGAAGAGGCGGTTAGTAGAATTAATCCCGGTGATCGTGTGTTTTACCCTGTCGGAGGCAGCGCTCCGCTGGGCCTTGTGAATGCCTTGAGCCGGAGGCTTCCGGAATTAGGTCATATAACATTTATCACCGGTATCGTGGTTTACCCTTTTGAATACCTGATGAAACCGGAATACAAAGAATATTTCAAGCATTACACTTTATTTCACTTTAATGGTGAAAGAGCGGCCGTCAACCAGGAGAGCATCGAGCCCTATCTCGTTCAATTTAACCGCATTGAAGATTTGTTAACGAATCATGCAAAACCGAACGTCATGCTGTGCGAGTGTGCTCCGCCCGATGAACGCGGGTATTTCAGCTACGGTATCTTTGGAACATACTGCAATCACATGGTGAAAGAGATGGTCTCAAAAATCATTGTTCAGGTAAACAGCCGCGCTCCCTACGTCTATGGGCGGCAGAACATGATCCATATATCCGAAGTCGATCATGTCGTCGAGCAGGATCATGAACTTTTTGAAATTCCCGATATACCCATAGCCGATGTGGAGACAAAAATTGCCGGATACCTTGCGGAGCGGATTGAAGACGGCTCCGTCCTGCAGATCGGTGTCGGCGGGCTTGCAAACGCAGTCTGTTCGTTCCTGGAGAGCAAAAAAGACCTGGGCGTACACACGGAAATGTTGGCGGATTCCTTTTTGGATCTGATCGAGAAAGGTGTTATCAACGGGAGGCGGAAGACTTTTCACCCGGGCGAGGTCACTTGCTGTTTCGGACCGACAAAACGGGCATTTTACGATTTCGTGCATAAAAATCAAATGTTCAAGTACTACCCGATTATCTATACCAACGATCCTTATAACGTCGCCAGGAACGACAACATGGTAGCGATTAACAATGCCTTGATGGTCGATCTCACCGGGCAGGTATGCGCCGAATCACTGGGCTTCAAACAGTATAGCGGAACGGGCGGCCAGTTGGATTTTGTCCGGGGGGCGGCTATGGCGAAGAACGGACAGTCATTCATCACCCTGCCTTCCTCTGTAAACGGTAAGGCGGAAATAGCCAGCCGAATCGTGCTGACACTTCCTCCGGGGCAAGCGGTTACCACCACCCGCACCGATGTGGACAAGGTGGTTACGGAGTTCGGAATCGCAGAATTGAAAAACCGGAGCATCACCGAGCGGGTCAAGGAGATGCTTAAAATTGCTCATCCCCAATTCCGCGAGGAGTTGCAGTTCGAAGCGAAAAAAGCTGGTCTCCTTAATTAGAGCGCGCCTGTTCCTTCGCCGCAATCCTGGCTCGAAAGATCGAACTGCCCCGGGATTCGTCCACGGTCTGCGTGTTATTCGGGGGCAATGTCGATTTCTAAAAAATGATGACCCTACTAACTGATCGAACCTGATCGATCAAACTGAGGAGGTTATACCATGAAAACCGGAATTACCGACCTTTTCGGTATTAAATACCCGGTTGTCTGCGGAGGCATGCTGTGGCTTTGCAAGCCCCGGCTGTGCGCGGCCATATCCGAAGCGGGGGGGCTGGGCAATATCACCGCCGCTAATTATAACACCGGTGAAGAATTGCGGGCGGCCGTCAGGGAGGTCAGGAAGGTTACGGACAAACCGTTCGGCGTCAATATAACCCTGCTGCCTTCCTTCCGCATTACTCCCGAAACTTATGACGACTTTTTCAAGGTTTGCTGCGAGGAGAGGGTGACCGCCATAGAAGTGTCAGGTGCTCCCGCAAAAAAATACATCGGCTTGGTGCATGAGGCCGGGATCAAAATAATGCATAAAGTCGGGGCGGTGAGACACGCCCTCAATATAGAAAGATTGGGTTATGACGCGGTCATTGCAGCCGGTATCGAAGAGGGAGGCCATCCCCTGAACGATGATGTCACTACCATGGTTCTTGCCCCCCGGATTGTGGAATCCGTGAAGATTCCGGTATTAGCCGCCGGGGGTATAGCTGACGGGCGGGGATTGGCTGCGGCCTTGACCCTGGGGGCCGAAGGCGTTCTGATGGCCACCAGGTTCATTGCGGTAGAGGAGTGCAAGGTTCACCCGGAAATCAAGGCGGAGATCATCAGGCGCCAGGAACAAGACACCACTCTGATCTGTAAGACCCTTCACCTGCAGGGACGGGCGCTCAAAAACGACTTGGTCAGCCGTATTCTGGAGGTTGAACAGTGTGGAGGAGGTATGGACGAATTGATGCCTCTACTGACCGGGCAGAGGGTAAAAGATGCCTGGGGGACAGGAGATGTGAACGAGGCCGCCTTCATGGTGGGGCAGTCTATCGGCCTGATCAAGGAAGTGGTTACCTGCCGGGAACTGCTTGACCGCATGGTCAAAGAGGCTGAAGAGATACTGGTAGAGAACCTGGCCAAATTCCAGCGGTGATCCGGATTTTAGAATGGGTTTTTGAGGATAGACGATTTAATGGAAACACTCAGTACCGTTACACAGCTCATCTTGAGCGGAATTTCCATCGGTTGCATCTATGGCATTGTCGCCCTCGGTTTTGTCCTTATTTACAAAGCCACGGAAGTGATCAACTTTGCCCAGGGCGAACTGATGCTCCTCGGGGCCTTTATCGCCTACAGCTTCATCACCTATCTCCACCTGTCCTACTGGGCCGCCTTCCTGCTCACGATCATCGTCATGGGGGGCATCGGCATTATCCTGGAAAGGGCGGTGCTCCGGTCCCTGGTGGGTGAGCCTGTTTTTGCCATTGTCATGCTGACCATCGGCCTGGGCATCTTCATGAGGTCCCTGGTCAGTATGATTCCGGCCTGGGGTACCGACACTTACGGATTTATCACGCCGTTCAGCAACAAATTCGTACGGTTCGGAAGATTCGTACTATCCTGGGAGCAACTGGCGATTATCGGGATGACCATCCTGCTGGTAGGAACTCTTTTTGCCTTCTTCAGGTTAACGAAAGGCGGTATCGCCATGCGGGCCACCTCGCAGAATCAGCTTGCCGCCGTTTATATGGGGATCAGCGTCAGTCGTGTTTTCTCTCAGACCTGGACCATCGCCGCGGCCATTGGAGGCGTCGCAGGTATTCTTCTGGCGCCGATTACTTTTGTCCACATGAACATGGGGTTTATCGGTCTCAAGGCCTTCCCGGCCGCTGTCCTGGGAGGATTCGGCAGCATACCGGGAGCGCTTGCAGGCGGACTGATCATCGGTATCATCGAAAGTCTGTCCGGTGTTTATCTTCCCGAAGGGTGGAAAGACGTGATGGCCTATATCATCCTCATAGCGATTCTTGCCATCAGGCCGGAGGGTCTCTTCGGTATCCAAGAAAAAAAGAAGGTGTAAAGCCATGCGCTTCATCATGAAAGAAGACTATAATACCGATATCCGCCTTTTCCGGTATGGGAGCACCATCGGCTGGTACCTGACGCTGATGGCTGGAATCATCGCCTTCCCCCTTTTGGTGGACAGTTATAGTATTTCTCAGTTTACCTTCATATTCATATTCGCCATCGCGGCCATAGGGCTCATGCTGCTCATCGGCTATACCGGACAGATTTCTCTCGGACACGCGGCCTTCTTTGCCATCGGCGCTTACACTTCGGCGATCCTGACGATGAAGGTCGGCCTACCGTTCCTGTTAGCCTTGCCGATATCCGGAATCCTTTCCGGGGTCATCGGGATCATCGTGGGGCTTCCGGCCTTACGGTTAAGTGGTCTTTACCTGGCCATGGCCACCATAGGGTTCGCCTTTATTGTCGAAGAAATCCTGGTGCGCTGGGAATCGCTGACCATGGGAAACGTCGGCCTGACGGTCATGCCGGCCAGGATCGGTACCCTGATCTTTGATACGGAGATGAAACAGTACTATCTGATGCTCGCGGTCTTGATCCTGGTTATTATAGGGGTTCGCAATATCCTCCGTTCCTCAGTGGGCCGGGCCCTTATCGCCATCCGCGACAGCGAAATCGCTGCCCAGGCCATAGGAATCAGTCTGGCCAGGTTCAAGACCATGGCCTTCATCATCAGTGCCGCCTTTACGGGTATTGCCGGAGCCCTTTATGCCCATAAGATAGGCTTCATCAGCCCCGAGAGTTTCACGATACTGGTTTCCATTGAATTTCTGGCCATGGTTATCATCGGTGGGCTGGGAAGTCTTCATGGAGCGGTTTTCGGAGCGGCCTTTGTCATCCTCCTGCCCCAGGGCATTCTATTATCCAAAGACATCCTTCCGGCTTTCCTCAATAAACCCGGACTTGAGCCGACCATTTACGGCCTTATGATCGTCTTGTTCATTCTTTTCGAGCCCCTGGGTATCTACGGGCGATGGCGTAAGATCAAGTTCTATTTTGAGATGTTTCCCTTTTATAAGAAGGACTCCTTCAAACGGGAGAAGAAATACCAGAAAGCGGAGAGGGGACACTGAGATGACCTTCTTCGAAGCGGAAAACATGACCATCAGCTTCGGCGGCCTTATGGCCCTGCAGGGTGTCAGTTTTAAGATCGATTCAGGCCAGGTCTTTTCCATTATCGGACCGAACGGTGCGGGTAAAACGACGATCTTCAACTGTATAAGCAGGTACTATGATCTGATTGAAGGGCGGATGCTGTTCAAGGGAAACGAGATCACCCGCGCCCGGCCCTGCATGATTGCGGGCCATGGCATCGCCCGGACTTTCCAGAATATCGAATTATTCAAAAACATGACGGTCATCGACAACATCATCCTGGGCAGGCATCGCCGCCGGAAAACGAACCTATTTTCGGAATTTGTTTTCCTGCCGTCCGTCAGAGGCCAGGAAATTGAAAATCGCCGAAAGGCGGAGGAAATCATAGAGTTCCTGGATCTTCAGGCCTACCGGGATGAACTCATATCGAGTCTTGCTTATGGGGTCCAGAAGACGGTTGAATTGGGCCGGGCCTTGGCCATGGAGCCGGAACTGCTCCTTCTCGATGAACCCTCATCGGGATTGAATCTGGAGGAAACAGAAGAACTCATTTACTGGATTGAGGACATCAAGGAAGAACTGGGGATCACCATTGTCCTGGTGGAGCACAATATCCGATTGGTCAAGGAGGTTTCGGACCAGGTCATCGCCCTCAATTTCGGCAGGATGATTACACAGGGCGAGGCGCCAACGGTCCTCGCTCATCCCGATGTCATAAAGGCGTACTTAGGGGAAGAAAATGCCTTTGCTTAAAATCAGTAACCTCGAAACCTATTACGGACCCGTCATGGCGGTCAAGGGCATTTCCCTGGAGGTGCAGGAAAGGGATATCGTCACGATTCTTGGAGCCAACGGGGCCGGAAAGACAACGATTCTCAAGACGATCTCCGGTGTTATGGAACCCGCGAAAGGAAATATGGAGTTCATGGGCCGGCGTATCGACCATATCGGACCGGATAAGATCGTACGCCTGGGCATTTCGCATGTTCCGGAAGGCCGGGAAGTCTTTCACGACCTGACCGTTAAAGAAAATCTCCTGATGGGGGCCTTCATCAGGAAAGATCGCAGCGGGGTGGTCAAGGACATGGAAACCGTCTATGATTATTTTCCGGTCCTTAAAGACAGATCGGCCCAACTGGCGGGCAATATGAGCGGTGGTGAACAGCAGATGCTGGCCATCGCCCGGGCGCTGATGGCCCGTCCCAAATTGCTCCTTCTCGATGAACCGTCGTTAGGGCTCTCCCCTCTTTTCGTTACAGAGATTTTTCACATCGTCAGACGAATAAACAGGGAACAGGGGACCACCATCCTGCTGGTCGAACAGAACGCCCTGATGGCCCTCTCCCTGGCCAGGGTCGGGTATGTCCTCGAGTTGGGCCGTTTCGTTATGGAGGATACCTGTGAAAAACTGATGAAAAATGAGGATGTCCAGGAATTTTACCTGGGAATCAAAGAAGAAAGTGTACGCGGGTCTCGACGATGGAAAAGGAAAAAGCGTTGGCGGTGAAAATGAAAAAAAACAATGCCCAGGCCTTCTGGCCCGAATCGGATAGTATCCCCCGGATACTGAGGCAGAGATCCATGGAATGGACGGACCGAAGGGCTATGCGTTTCAAGGAATACGGTCTGTGGAAGAGTATCTCCTGGGGGGAATATGGTCAGCGGGTAAGATGGGTGGGGCTGGGACTTCGCCAACTCGGGCTGGTCAAGGGAGACCGGGCGGCGATTATCAGCGATGACAACCCTGAATGGTTTTATGCGGACCTGGGAATCCAATCCGTGGGTGGTATAACCGTCGGCGTTTATCCCACTGATTCTCCGGAACAGGTGGAATATATCGTAGGGCACTCCGAATCTAAATTTTATATCGCCGAAGATGAAGAGCAACTGGATAAGTTTCTTAAAGTTCGAGACCGGTTGCCCATGGTGAAAAAGATCTTTGTCATGGACATGGAGGGGCTGCGGCATTTTCGGGATCCCCTGGTCACCAGCTTCGATGAACTCCTCGACTTGGGGAAGCGTATCGATCAAACGCAACCGAAGCTTTTCGAAGAGCTTCTGAAATCGACTACCCTTGACGACGTCGCCTTCCTGGTTTATACCTCAGGAACAACAGGCCGGCCGAAGGGGGCCATGATCACCCACCGGAACGTCATGTCGGTCATGAAGATGCACCGGGCGTTACAACCGACCTATCCCGATGATGGAATGGTGACCTACCTTCCCCTCTGCCATATCCTCGAACGGACCTACTCTGCCAATAATATGATCCACAACGGGGTGATCTGTAATTTTGCCGAAGAAATGGACACGGTGCCCCGGGACATCCGGGAAGTGTCGCCCACTATCTTCATCGCCGTGCCGCGGATCTGGGAAAAATTCTACTCCGCGGTCATTCTCAAACTCAAGGACTCCACCTGGATCGAGCAAAAGGGATTTCAATGGGCCATGGCCATCGGCAAACTCAGGGCAAATTACTTGCTGAAGGGAAGTGGCCCTCCTTTTCATGTTGAACTCCTCTACCGGGTGGCGGACTGGACCGTCCTTAAAAACGTCAAAAAATTTCTCGGTCTCAACCGTACGCGCTGGTGCGCCACCGGAGCGGCCCCCATTTCACCCGAAATCATTAAATTTTATTACGCCCTGGGAATCAGGATGCGCGAAGGCTACGGCATGACCGAGACGACCGGGGCCATCAGCATTCATTTATTGGGACAGGTTAAGCCCGGCACCGTCGGCATTCCTTATCCCGGAATTGAGGTCAAGATCGATACGACCGGAGAAATACTTATCCGGGGGGAGAACGTCTTTAAGGGTTATTTCAAAGAGGATGATCTGACCCAACAAACCATTGTTGACGGATGGCTGCATACCGGTGATGTGGGGGAGATCGACGCAGAGGGACACCTGATCATAAGGGATCGCCTCAAGGACATCATCATCACCTCCGGGGGCAAGAATATCACCCCGTCGGAAATCGAAAATGAACTCAAATTCAGCCTTTACATCAATGATGCCGTGGTCATCGGTGACCAGAGGAAGTATCTGACGGCCCTTATCATGATCGATGAAGAAAATGTCATGAAATATGCCCAGGAAAACCGCGTTCCTTTCACCACTTATGCCAGTTTGACGAAGGCCGAAGAAATTATGAAACTGATTGATCAAGAGGTCCAGAAGGTGAACAAGAAGTTTGCCCGGGTTGAAACGATCAAGTATTTCAGACTCATCGATATCAAGCTGTCCGCCGACGATGAGGAGATCACGCCCACGATGAAATTGAAGCGCAAGTTCATCAGCAGAAAGTTCAAAGAACTTATCGATTCGATGTATTGAAAAGGGTTTCAAGAGATAATCTTTTAAAAAGAAGATAAAAAAGGAGGTAATTATGAAAAGATGCTTACTGATTGCTTTTGGTGCTGTTTTCGTTCTTTTGGCTGCTGGTTTTGCCCTGGCGGAAGAAGGCCTGACGGACAAGGAAATTCTTGTCGGGGCCCATCATGACCTGAGCGGTCCTCTGGCCGGCTGGAGTGTTCCCTGGATCAAAGGGATCGAGATGAAATTTAAGGAGGTCAACGAAGCCGGTGGTGTTCATGGAAGGAAGCTCCGGTATATATGCGAAGATAACAAGTACGACCCTAAAACAGCGGTCATGGTGACCATGAAACTCATCAACCGCGACAAGGTCTTCTGCTTTCTCAGCAATGCCGGTTCGCCGACGGCCCTGGCGACAAAAAACCTTATCTCGGATAGAAAGATTCCCCAGCTGTTCCCCGTTACCTGCGCGGAGAAATTTTTTAAACCCCACGACCGCTACAGCTTTCTGGGGAATACCCCCTATTACGACCAGGGAAGGGGAATCGTGAATTGGTTTCACAAGGAAAAAAACATTAAGCGATTCGCCGTCATCTACCAGGATGATGAAATGGGATTGTCCCAGCTCGAAGGCGTCAAGGATCAAGTCGCCCAATATCCCGACAGCAAGCTCGTAGCCTCGGCTTCATTCAAACGAGGGGCCACCGATTTTAGTTCCCAGATCGCCAAACTGAAGATGGAGAATCCGGAAATCCTTATCGTGTCGGCGGTTATTCGGGAACCGGTGGGTATTATGAAGGAGTTGAAACGGATCGGATGGAATATTGCGCTGTGCGGCTTTGCCAGTTCACAGAGTCCGCTTATACCGGCGCTGGCTGAAAAGTCAGGTATTTCGGCGGATGGATTCTACGTGGCCTCCATGCTGCCGAATGTTTATGAAGACAGTCCCATCCCCTTTGTCCGGGAATGGTTCAAGAAATACAAAACAATGTATGGAAACGAACCCGACAACGCCGCAGCCTATGGGTACTTTTTTGCTGAACTGTTCGTCACGGCTCTCGAAAAAGCAGGACCCAATTTGACACGGGAAAAGTTGGTCGATTCGCTGGAAAAGAATTTTAAAAATTACAAGATACGCTTCGGCATTCCTCCCCTGACCTTTACCTCCAGCGATCACAAGGGGGTTGCGGGTTGCGTTATCCAGCAGATCCAGAAGGGTCATTATCGCACGGTAAGCAGTGATTTCGTGGATTGGAC
>CAZVHO010000005.1:0-4212 GCA_964627515.1 uncultured Thermodesulfobacteriota bacterium
TCCCATTCCACGTCCCATTCCCGGTCCTTTTCCCCAAGGGAGCCCTCTCCCGCAATGAAATCCCAAATCCATTTCAGAAAATAATTTTTCCCGTTGTTCCGGTGTGAAGATCCTCAAGGCCTCCTGTTGATAAAAAAGGGATCGCTCTCTGGCCTGCAGATAAAGGGATTGAATCTCACGCCGTAATTCTTCCCCCTTTTCTCCCTTATATTCTTCCGGGGTCAGGGTCCGTAGTTCCAGACGCTTGATCATGATTTTTTTTCGATTTTGAATCAGTTCCTGGCGAAATCGGCCTCTGAGGTCCTTCAGGGTTTGAACCTGCTCGGGAAGGAGATTCAGTTTTTCGGCCCAGATTTCCGGATCAGGTGGGGCTGAAAGGGCCTCGCTTCCAACTAAGTGGAGTCCCAGTCCAATGATCCAGAGAAAGTAAATGATCTTTTTTACCATACCAGCTCGATATTCAATATTGATGGTCTCGTAAAAACTCGTCATTCCCGCGCAGGCGGGAATCCAGGCCAGACCTAACTAATTAATCCCGCCAAAGGCGGGACCCGTTTTCACGGGAATGACGTAAATCAGCGCTTTTGGACTTTTTACGATGTTGTCAATATTCGTATTTTCGTACTAAACACTCATGCCCCTACGGAGCACCACGAAGCATGAAAATGGTTTTCTCCGAACTCCGTACTCCGAACGTTTTTTTCATGTTGAACCCTCACCCCTTGAGCCTTTCCCTGGCCAGATGATACAGCTTAATATATTCCCTGGCCGAGGCCTCCCAGGAAAAATCCTGGGCCATGGCGTTTTTCATTAAACGCTGCCATTGGTCTTGATTCTCAAAAACCGTCAAGGCCTCCTGAAGGGCGGTCCATAACGCATCGGATTGAAAATCATTAAATTTAAAACCGGTCCCTTGGCCGGTCCGGGGATCAAAGGGAATGATCGTGTCATCCAGGCCGCCGGTAGCCCGCACCACCGGGATGGTCCCATACTTGAGGCTGTAGATCTGGTTTAAACCGCAGGGTTCATAGAGGGAGGGCATGAGAAAGAGGTCGCTGCCGGCCTCAATTTTATGGGCCAGGGCATTATCAAAATCCAGACAAATCCCTAATTTTCGGGGATACTTTTCAGCCAGATCAGTAAACAGGCGGTGATACTTTTCTTCGCCGGTGCCAAGGATAACCAGGGCCACTTTCTCATTCAAAAGTCGATCCATAATCTCCGCCAGGAGATTAAAGCCTTTCTGATCGGCCAACCGGGAGATAATCCCCAGGACCGGATATTTTAAGAGGTTCCTG
The DNA here is from genome assembly GCA_964627515.1 of uncultured Thermodesulfobacteriota bacterium. Taxonomy (GTDB): domain Bacteria; phylum Desulfobacterota; class RBG-13-43-22; order RBG-13-43-22; family RBG-13-43-22; genus RBG-13-43-22. The sequence goes on from CAZVHO010000005.1 coordinate 1,299, forward strand.
GGTAAATGAAACCGGTCCAACAAATCCTTTTTACAAGCCTTTTTGCCGGAAAGGTTCCGGGCGCTATAATTTTCCGCCAGAAAGGAATCGGTTTCCGGATTCCAAAGCCCGTAATCCACCCCGTTTACAATCCCGAACAAATCATCTTGACGATAGCTTAAGATACCTTCCAGGCCGCAGCCATAGTCGGGGGTTTGGATTTCCTGGCTGTATTTTCGGCTGACCGTAGTGATAATCTGACTATAAACGATCCCGGCTTTTAACAGATTGGCCTGACCCCAGAACTCCAGTCCCGAGGGAGAAAAAGATTCCCAGGGCAATCCGGCCAGTTCGACGATCTCCTTGGGAAAAGGCCCCTGATAGGCCATATTGTGGATGGTAAAAACAGAAGCCGTGTCCCGGTAAAAAGGATCGAAGCCCCGCCTGAAATGCAGACAGGCCGGAATCAACCCGGTCTGCCAGTCATGTCCATGGATGATATCCGGCTGAAAATTCAGGGCCCGGGCCACACTCAGGGTTCCCTGGGAAAGATAGACAAACCGGCTGTCATTATCAAAGTAATCCCCTTTGGAAGTCCCATAAAGATTGATGCGATCGTAAAACTCGTCCCTCTCAATGAAGTAAACCGGCAGGTCTTCTTCCAACTCGCCTTGATAGATGTCGGCCGGTATCTGGCGACTGCCCAAAGGGATATTGAGATTTTCCAAGGCTTTTTTTAGGGGAAATTTTCCATGCCGCACCAGGTGGTAAAGAGGCATCACCAGACGGACATCACAACCCAGACGCTTCAAGGCCTTGGGCAGGGAACCGGCCACATCGGCCAGGCCGCCGGTCTTGGCAAAAGGGACCACTTCGGGGGAGACAAATAAGACCTTGATAAGTTCGGAGTTCGGAGTTCGGGGTTCGGAGTAATCCATATTCATGTCTCATAGCGCCCCTGGGGCTGAGCGCTTCGTTCGGAAATAACGTCACGGGTTGCGGGTTGCGGGTTTTAAACAACCAGCCAAAAACACTTTCCCCGTCATTCCCGAATGTCATTATTGGGAATCCTCCCCTTGACCCCCGCCTGAAAGACGGGGGTAAGGGAAAGGCCTGATGAAGGAATATTAACACAGAATCATTTAAAAAACAAATTAGGCAGCCAGAGGGCGATTTGGGGGAAAAACAAAAAGATAAAAAGGCAAACATACATCCCGATGATATAAGGGTAGATCCCCTTATAGATGGTATTAATCGGCACTTTGGTTACACCGGAGACGACGAAAACATTAATGGCCATAGGGGGAAGGATGATTCCGATCATGGTGACCACACAAACGATGACCCCGAACCATATCGGGTCATAGCCTAATTTCAAGACCAGAGGCAAAAAGATCGGCGTGGCTAATATGAGGAAGGCCAGATCTTCGATAAAAGAACCTCCGATGAGATAGATTGCAAAAATGAAGATCATGATGATGTTCCGGTTCAAGGGGAGGCCCCCCAAAAATTCGGCCGCCATATAGGGGGTCCGGGTTACGGCAAAAAAATGACCCAGGATGGTGGCCCCGGCGATCAGGGTGATGACCATACAACCGATGCGCAGGGTATCGTTTATGGATTTGACAAATTTTTTCAAATTCATATCCCTCTTAGCCAGAGTCAGGACCAGTACGGCGAAGGTCCCTATACTTCCGGCCTCAGTAGGCGTAAAAAACCCCTGCATCAGACCTCCGACCACCACGATAAAAATGACCAGAACCAATAAAACCGGGGGGAGAGAGGCGAACCGTTCTTTCCAGGACGATTTCTCCCCTTTCGGCCCCAACTTGGGATTGATCTTGCACCACCCGTACAAGGTAATGACAAATGAAAAAGCAATAATTAATCCCGGGATGATTCCGGCCAGAAAAAGCTTGCCGATGGAAGTTTCCGTCAAAATCCCGTAAATAATCAAGGTGACACTGGGCGGGATAAGCACCCCCAACGTGCCCACGGTGGCCACGGTTCCACAGGACAATCGTTTATCATAGCCGTAGCGGTCCATTTCAGGCACGGCAATGGTGGCAAAGGTGGCGGCCGTGGCCGGGGAAGAGCCGCAGATGGCCTTAAAGACCGTGGCCGCCGCTACGGTGCCGATAGCCAACCCGCCCGGGATATGGCCCATAAATTTATACCCCGAATCATACAGATTGCGGGCAATGCCGCCACTGGCACCCACCTGGCCCATAAGGACAAAGAGGGGTATGACCGTAAAGCCATAGGAAGAAAAAACCTGGTAGATATCCTTGGCCACCAGGTTTAAGGCCGCCGGGACATTAACGATCCAGGCAAAACCGATAAAACCGGCCAGGGCCATGGAAAATCCGATCTCCAGCCCCATGAGGAAAAAAACAAAAAGCAGTACAACGGTTAAAAGGCTGATCATTTCCAGGCTCATCATTCCCCCTCCTTTTTTGAAATCATACTGGTGGCCAGGATCAGACATTCGATAAAACAACAGAGTCCGATACCATAGGCAATGGGAAAACCGGGGATTCTCAGAGTCATGGAAACCTCACCGGTTTGTTTTAAATCATTTCCCAGGGCTATGAGGTTCCAACCGATAATCAGAAAGACGATAATGGCCAATATCCTGGTGAGCACCTGGAAAAACATTTTCCCGCCGAAAGGAAGTTTTTCGGTCAAAAAATCCATCAGGACATGCCCCCTCTCCAAAGAGGTCTGGGGGATGGCAAACCCGATGACAATGGCCCCCAATAGAGACACAATATCATAGGTCCCCACTATCGGCTTTTTAAAGGCCCTTAAAAAAACATCCGCCACGGTGAGGAACATAATCCCGGCCAGAGATATACCGGCAATCCAATACATCAAGCGGGAAAGATTTCCGATAAGGGAAACGATCATTTTCATGCAGGCTCCTTAAAACGAA
>CAZVHO010000005.1:4312-7581 GCA_964627515.1 uncultured Thermodesulfobacteriota bacterium
GGGAAAACGGCCGGGGGTGTAACTGAAAACCGACAAGGCGATATCGGAAATGCCTTTCACCACACCGTCGTAGGCCTGGTTGGGCGGGGTCAGGGTGGCCCCGGGAAACATAGTAATCTTCACCGCGCCATTGGTTCGTTTTTCGATCTCCTTGGCCCATTCGGTGGAGAGCAGGGTGTGGGTGTGGGTAGCGGGGAAAAAAGTGGAATAGGTAAGGGTAACCGACTTGGTCTGAGTATGACCGACTCCAATCATCAGAAAAGTGATCAGGAAACAGGTGACGATAAAAAAAGAAAAGCCTTTCTTAAACATGATTACCTCCTTGTGATAGTTTTTCAACTTTGAATGTTTATGAATACTTTACACATCAGGATGTTCCATGTATTGAACAGGGTCCCACCTCCTTTCCGATTAAATTTGATTCTTACACTATTTAAGCTGAAAAATCTTCTCTGATTTTAATCTCCCATCCTTCAGTCACCCCGTCGTTGGGAGGGGTGGGGCCAGGGGGTACGTATTGGCTATATTGTAATTACAGAATAGTTATAATTTGGATCAAAATTAGTAAAAAAAGAGCGCGTTGTCAAGTCAAGAATGATGAGTAGGTAAAAACTCGTCATTCCCGCGAAGGCGGGAATCCAGACCATATTTAACTAACTAATCCCGCAAAAGGCGGGACCCGTTTCCACGGGAATGACGAAAATGGGCGCTTTGATACTTTTTACGAATTCGTCAAGAACCATGGGTCACCAAAGAAGGTCGCTTACATTGATTTCGAGCATCTTCACCGAGGCCAGTATCCGCTCGGCATTCCGGTCCACTGCCTGCATCCCCTCTGAAAGGCCCTTCAACTCCTCGGCCGCCTTTTTGATCACCTTGATCCGGTCATCCAGTTTTTCCATTTGTTCTCGATCCATACGGGTCCCCTTGAAGCTTTAAATTCTTCCCTTTCCGGCTATCCCTGCTTTCTCAGGTCTTTGAACCGCTTCGCCTTCCCCTCATACCGGGGCAGGGAATTATAGGGATGCACTTCGATGTTATAGCCCAGGTTGGTCTTCAAGCGCAATTGATCCTTGAGCTGACCCAGGATCACCTGGCGATTTCCCTCTTGATCAGGCAAAAGCTCGACCTTGAGGGTGATATCATCCAAATCTCCTTTTTTGGTGACCAGCACCTCGAACTCGTCGCCCAACCCCCTCTGGGAATGGACCACCTCTTCTATGGCTGTCGGGGCGATCAGCACACCCTTGATCTTGGTAATATCATCCGCCCTTCCAATGATACCGCCTTTGATGATCCGGAAAGTCCTCCCGCAACTGCAGGGGTCAGCCGCCCATTCGGCCACATCCTTGGAGTCAAACCGGATACAAGGTTGGGCCATCCGGTCCAGGGCGGTTATTACGATCTTGCCTCTTCTTCCAGGCTCCTCGATCAATTCCCCTGTTACCAGATCCTCTAATTGCACCAAAAACAGGGCTTCGTTCACATGAAGTCCCCCGGGTTGTTCCAGACACTCAAAACCCCAGGCCCCGATCTCCGTGGCCCCCACGTGATCGTAGACCTTGGCTCCCCAGGCCGCCTCCAGTCGCTGCTTGGTGGATGGAATGCTGGCCCCGGGTTCTCCGGCACAGGTGATCCTCCGGATGGTCAGGTCCCTGGCCGGGTCGATCCCCAACTTCTTGCGGGCCGTTTCGGCCATCCCCAATACATAGGTGGGAGTGGCCATCATGGCCGTGGCCCTGAGCTCTTGAATCTTCAACACCCGCGCCTCGGTATCCAGAACGCCCCCCGGTATGACCTCACAACCTAATTTTTCGGCCCCATAATGGCCGGCCCAGAAGGCCACAAAGATATTATATCCAAATGGGAGGAAGACCCGGTCTGTCTTTCGATACCCCTGGGCGTACAGCAGGGTTGCCCAGGCCTCCGACCACCATTCCCAATCCTGCCAGGTATCCGGCTGGTAGACCGGCGTTCCGGTGGTGCCGCTGGTCTGGCGAAATTCAGTCACCTCCTCCAGGGGCACACAGAGGGCATCACCATAAGGGAAGGGATCCTTTTTTTGAATACCCCGCATCATAGCCTTCTCGACCTTTGGCACCCTGGCGATATCCTCATAGGTTTTGATATCCCCGGGCTCCAAACCGGCCGCCTGATAGAGACTGCGATGAAACTTGGACCGCCCGTAAGCCCATTCCAGAATTTTTTTAAACTTCCTGACCTGAAGGGCGCGCAACTTTTCCTGGGGAAGCCTTTCAGCAACAGGATTCCAATACCTTTGCGTTTCTTCATAGAAATCCATCATTTTTCCCTTTCCCCCCCATGCAGTTTTTGTTTCATCTAATAAAATTCATATTTCATTCAATGATCTTATCCTTTACACCACTTTCTCCAATCCTGTCAAGCAAAAAAGGCCTGGTCCTTTTTTTCGCGGTACCCTATTTCCCTGGAAATATTCAGGCCGGTTCGGATAGTCTCTTTTATAATTCTCTTCAACCCTTTGGTCTCCACGGTGGAAGAAATAAAACAAATGCCTATACTGGCGATCACTTTCCCTGTAAAATCCCGGATCGGTGCAGCGACCCCGGTAATCCCTTCAAAGGTTCTCTCCTCATCGACGGCCACCCCCTCCTCCCGGATCCGGTCGAGCCACCTTTTGAATTCCTCGTTTTTGGTAATGGACTTTTTAGTGGTGGCCGTCAGCGGATTCTTTTCCAAAAGCCTTTCAATTTCGGAATCCGGCAAGTAGGCCATGAGCATGGGCCCCAACATCCCCCAATAAGGGGGACGGCGGGTGCCGATCTTCGAGGTAAAGGTGAGAGGGTGTCGCGAATCTTCTCTCTTGTCTATGTAAATCAGATGTTCCTGATCCAGAACCGCCAGGAACAGGGTTTGGCCGAATTTCGAATGCAATTGGTCTAAAAAAGGAGCGGCCTTTTTCCTCAGAGAGAAAGAGTGAAAAACGATACTCCCCAGCTCAAACAGCCGCGAGCCCAGAGAATATTCCTTTGAGGTGGGGTCCTGATTCAGAAAGCCGTATTTGACCAGTGTCGAACACAGTCGTAATACCGTAGCCCTGGATAAATTCAGGATCTCCGACAATTGACTCTGGGTAAGCAACGACCTTTCACTGCTAAAGGCATTCAAAATTTGCAAGGCCCTTTCCAGGGATCTGTTGTAGAAGGTCTCTTTTTTATCCTGTGCCATCACTGTTCACCTGATGAAATTTTTTTTACCCTATTAAAAGGGAGGGGTTTTGTCAACAGGAA
>CAZVHO010000005.1:7681-9496 GCA_964627515.1 uncultured Thermodesulfobacteriota bacterium
CGATGATGACGTTATCCTTTGAATGGGGATCATGGGAAAACAGGCGGCCCGATAAACGGTCAAAGGCCTGCTCCCCAACCTTGGTTTTCAACTGATCCAAGTTGAGGATAGGATGGGTGGCCAGGGCGCAGATCCCCTTGATACGTCCATCGGGGATCCCGGCCCGGTTGAGCCGGTCCATTATTTCAGGCAAGGCCAGATGGGCCGGGGTAGGACGTTGCAGGTCATCAAACAGGAGGACCACTTCCATTCCCGGTCTGGCTAATTCTTCAATGGGCGGAGAGCCGATGGGTTGATCCAAGGCCCTTCTGATTTCCTTAATCGGATCCGAAACCCCGGGAACCGGCGCCTTGTCCTCCTCAACCAGGGGCTTCCATCCTTCGGGCAGGGAGAAGAAGGCTTTTCCTGCCGAACTGTTAAGAAAATAGGCCATAACTACTTCCTCCTGATCAACAGATTCTTCAATTCCGGACCGGTCTTGGGGTTTTTCTGGATAATGTCGTTCCAACCCTCGTCATGGCCCACCTTCAGGAACTTCTGTTTTTCCTGAGCCGGCAGATCGATTACCTGCAGCCCTTCTTTGATCAGGATAGGCCGTTCCTGTTTGGCCAGCTCTTCAAAATAGGCTATGGCCTTTTTTTCGGCCTCCATGGCCGCTTCGGTCAGGAGATCCTTGAATTTCCTGGGCAGCTTGTTCCAGGCATTCAGGTTCAGAACAACAGGATTCGGCACCTGATAGAAGCCGGGCTCGACGATATATTTGATCTGCTTATGCCAGCCCCAATCGCGGATACCCACGGCCGGCCAGCAAAAGCCGTCAACCACGTTCCTTTCAAGAGCGGGATACACCTCGGTGGGAGGGATGACCACCGGGTTTCCGCCGAGACCTTTGATGATCTGCAAGTACATAGGAGATACCCGGATATTCAGGCCTTTCAAATCGGCCGACTGGATCGGTTTCTTGAGATAGAGATGAAACCTTTCACCGAGGCCCAGCCGACCCAGAAGGTAAAGGCCTTTTTTCTCATGGAGGTCATTCATATATTTCAGGGCCCCGCCGGCCCGCTCTTCCATGGGGGTGAACTCGGACAGTTTATAGGCGTCCACCTCGGGAAGGACCGACACGTAATAGGCACTGGTCGTGTAGACCATGTCGACCATGCCCCGCTGGCAGGCCTGCACCTGGTCGGTGGATTTAACCGCCTCCGGTCCGCCGATGTAATTGATCTTCAGCTCGCCGGGGTATTTCCTGGCCACCATCTGTTCGACCAATTCGTTAAACATAAAAAAGGATTTGTTCTCGCTTGAGGTCTTCGGCCAGCCGGTGACTGCTTTTAAGGTGATGGTCTCGGCCTGGACCTGTCCCAAGTGCATTATGGAAAAAGTTACCACCAAACACCCGATCAACCCCCAAAAGCCTTTTTTCTTTTTCATAGCTGCCTCCTTATTGGTTTAAAGTTAGTTAAAAGTAACCCCGCATTAATAGTACAGCGGCACTTTTTCGTCATTCCCGAATGTCTTTATCGGGAATCCAGCGATTTTAGTTGTTTTGTGTCGCCTGGATTCCCGTCCCCTATTAAGGCATTCGGGGACAGGCTCTACGCGGGAATGACGTTTTGCGAGTTCGTCAATATTTGTTCGGTGACACCCATTTTCATGCTTCATGACGCCCCCTCAACCATTAGGGTTTAGTTCAACCCCCGGCCCCCGATCCCTGAATCCCTGCCCCCTGAATCCATCTTGCATCTTGCATCTTGCAACTTGCAACTTGCAACTTGCATCTTTTATTTCATCCCCATCAAACTCGTAACCACC
>CAZVHO010000005.1:9596-52604 GCA_964627515.1 uncultured Thermodesulfobacteriota bacterium
CTTGCAACTTGCAACTTGCATCTTTTATTTCATCCCCATCAAACTCGTAACCACCGTCGCCAAAAAGGGCATGGCCAGCACCAGGGCGATGCACAATAAATTAATAATCACATAAGGGGCAACGGCCTTCCAGATATCGGCCATGGACACTTCTTCGGGTGCCACCCCTTTCATTACAAAGAGGGTAACCCCGAAGGGCGGCGTAATCAAACCGGTTTCCAGGGCAATGAGCATGAGCACTCCAAACCAGATAACATTATATCCGAAGACATTGATAACGGGCATAAAGATGGGGATGGTAATCATCATGATGGCCACGGTTTCCATAAACGCCCCCATAATCAGAATGACCGCCAGCATCCCGATGACAATCACGATCGGGGGGATAGTCAAGTTGGTGATAAAGGCGGTCATCCCGGCAGCGGCGCCGGTAAAGGCCAATATTTCACCATAGGTGGTGGAGACAATAATAATCATGAAAATCATGACCGTTACCCTTACGGTCCCCATTACCGACTTCTTGAAAATATCCCAGGTCAAACGTCTGTAAATCAAGGCCAGGATAAACGATCCCAGGGTTCCGGTGGCCGCCGCTTCGGTAGGGGTGGCTACCCCCAGGAATATGAGACCGATGACCATGAAGATGATAAAACCCAGAGGCAATAGGTATTGTAAGGTGGCCGTCACTTTTTCTTTTAAAGGAACTTTGGGCACCACATACATAGGGGCCTCTTTGGGGAAGAAATGACACCAGACCAGGACATAAACGAAGTACAGGGCGGACATAATGATTCCGGGCACTATACCGGCGATCAGAAGCTGCCCCACGTCGATGTGGGCCAAACTGGCCAGAACGACGGTCAAGGCATTGGGGGGAATAAGGGCATCCACCGTACCGACTCCCATAAGCGGCCCGAGACTCATGTTTTTGCTGTACCCTTTTTCCAGCATTTGAGGGAGCAGGATGGTACCCAACAGGGCACAGGTAGCAATAGTGGAGCCGCTCAAGGCGCCGATGATCACCCCCATAATAATCGCCAGGAGAGACAGCCGGCCCCGGAGGTTGCCCAGCCATTTATCCAGCACATTGACGGCATTAAGCCCCAGGCCGGAATGAAATATCAATTCTCCCATGAGGATGAAAAAGGGGACGGGAAGCAGGGTAAAGGTGGTAATGGAAGTAAACGCCCCGGTCACCACCCCGACCAGGCCGGGCAATCCGCCTAAAAAGAAATAGGCCCCGATTATGTTGACCACCAGAAAGGCAAAGGCAATGGGAATATTGGTTAGGAGCAGTAAGACCATGCCTCCGAAGAGCAAACTGATGATCAGCCACCATTCCATGGATTACCTCTCTGCCCTGATTTCCATAAAACGACTCCAGGCCATCCTGAAGAATTGGAGGGTGAGGTGCAGGCTGCCTATGGGGATGATGATGAAAACGGTCCATTTCGGAACCGTAACCGCCCGGACATCCGTCACGCCGTTGACGATACAGTCCAACAGGTGGACCACTCCCAAATAGAGCATCAGGGCACAGGCCACCCCGCCGATGACGGACATAAACCCATCGAGATAGAGCTTGTTTTTTTTATTCAGGTGAACATAGATGATGTCGGTGGTGATATGTCCCTTTTCTTTCAAAAGCCAGGTGGTGGCCAGGAAGACGATCCACAGCAGGGCATATTCGGTGGTCTGCGTCAGCCAGAGGGTTGTTTTCGTAAACAGGAAGCGCATAAAGATCGAGTAACAGACGGCGGCGGTAATAAAGACCAGTATGACCCCGGCCAGGGCGGCCATTATGTTATTAACCCTGTCGAAAACAGTCCAGAAACGGTCCATGGACAATCCTCCATTAGAAGAAAGCAGACTAAAAAAAGAACCATGCTCAGATTTTAATCACTACTCGCCTGTTTTTATTGCATACCGCAAAATACTCCTTTTCGACTCTTCCAGATGGATCAGTATGGCCTGGGATAACCCTTTGGCATCTCCTCTTTCAATGGCCTTTAAAATCCCCTGGTGGCCCTTTATGGCCTCAAGGACGGTGTCTTTCGAATAGATACTTTGGACCCGGTAGCGCAGCATATGACCTCTTAGGGTCTGAGCCAATTCCAAAAGACGGGTGCTTCCGCTGTGGCGGGCAATAATCTCATGGAATTGGGCATCCAAATCGACAAAAGCCCTGACCTCTCCTTTGGAGACTCTGGCCAGGGTCAGATCGATATTCTTCCTCAGTTCCTTGATTACTTTAGAGGCGGCCTTTTCCATGGCCCAGCGGGCCGCCTGGTCTTCGATTATAAATCGGATCTGGCAGATCTCTTCCACCTCTTCTCCACTGATCGCTTTGACCTGGTAGCCCACTCTGGGAATCGATTGAATCAGTCCTTCGATTTCCAGGTTATGCAGGGCCTCACGCACCGGGGTCCTGGAGGTCCCGATCTCCTGGGCGATCTTGGTCTCGATCAAACGCTCATGGGGGGCGATCTGACCGCTCAGGATCTGCTCCCGCACATGAGTGTATACCTTTCTCCGAATGGTGCTGCTGTCTTGTATTACCAACTTCTTCATCAGATCTTCTCACTCCCGACCCGAAGGGTTCAAGGTCCAAGGTTCAAGGTTTAGGGAAAAATCTAATACCGTATACCTTGGACCTTACACCTTGCACCATCAGCATTCTCCCCTGGCCTGGGCCAGGAGCCTTTCCCATTGTCCATCGGCTTCCCTCTGAATGCCTTCGATGGCCTCTTCGTTCAAATGGCGATATCGTCCCTGAATCTTGAGATATTCCGTAACAGGAAGGCCCTTGGGATCATGGGTGATCCGGTATTCGGTCCCATCGATGATTTCATAAAGGGGGAAAAGGTTGGTCTCCACGGCCAGCATGGCCGATTTGGCGGTCAGGTTTTCCGGCATCCTCCAGCCGGTCGGACAGGGCGTCAGGGTATGGATGAACCTGGTCCCTTTAATGCCCCTGGCCTTTTTCACCTTCTCCATAAGATCCTGCGGATAGCCTATGGAGGCGGTGGCCGCATAGGGCATCCGGTGGGCGGCAATGATTTCCATAAACTGTTTCTTTTTCCCCTGTCTTCCCCCGGGCGTAGTCATGGTCCAGGCATTTTGAGGGGTGGCCGAACTGGACTGGATGCCCGTATTCATGTAGGCCTCGTTATCTAAGCAGACATAGACGAAGTCATCATTCCGGTCGGCCGCGCCGGAAAGAGACTGGAGCCCGATATCAAAGGTCCCGCCGTCGCCGGCAAAGGCCAGGACCGTGGTGTCCTCTTCGCCTTTTATTTTCAGGGCACAGGCAATGCCGGCCGCCGTGGGAGCGGCTATTTCAAAGGCCGAATGGAAACAGGGGACCGTCAGGGTACTGTTCGGATAAGCGGCGCTGATTACCCCGACACAGGAAGGGATAATGACCACAATGGTTTTTTCCCCCAGGGCCTTTAAAACCAGCCGCATGGTCGTGGCCACCCCGCATCCCGGACAGGCCATATGCCCCGAGCGCATGGTTTCTTTTTCTATTGCTTCGACAAGCATGGTTAATCCGTATCTATTGGGTTCAAAATAAAATACAGGTTATAGGAACGAGGCAAGAGGCTATAAGTAAAGAACAGTCAAAAACATCCTGTCGCCGAACGCCGAACGCTCAACGCCGAACGTTACTATTTCGCCCCCACCCATATAGGCATCGGTTCAGGTTTATCCCTACCCAAGGTCTCCAGCACCATCTCCTCCAGCATCTCCGGTGAGACATCGGCCCCGCAAAGGCCGGCAATGTAGCCGGATATCATGGGGCGGCGCTCCAAAGGATAGAGGGCGGCCTTGAGTTCCTGACAAAAGATCCCCTCTTTCCCTATGGAGATATTGCGGTCCACCACCGCTACCCTGGGAACGGCTCTTAGACTCTCCTGCACCTCCTGCCAGGGGAAGGGCCTGAAGGCCTTTATCTTCAGGAGACCGGCCCTGTAGCCCTTGTCCCGCAGCGACTGGATGGCCACCCGGGCCGTACTGGTCATGGCCCCGCTGGTGACCAGGACAATTTCGGCACCCTCCGTATCAACGGCTTCCACCATTCCGTAGTCCCGTCCGACCGCCCGGCCATACTCTTGATCCACCTCTTTGATCATGGGTTTCGCCCCTTCCATATCTTCAAAACTTCTTTGCCGAAAGGCCATAAACTGGGAGGGGCTGACCACGTTGGAAATATAGGCCGGATTATTCAGGTCAAATCGATTGGGTATGCTGGGCTTGGGAAGAAAGGCATCAATCAAGGCTTGATCCGGTATCTCCAGGGGTTCGATAAAGTGGGAGGTAAAAAACCCATCGATGCAGACCATAACCGGAAGAAAAACCGATTCGGCGATCTTATAAGCCTGGATGACCGTATCCAGGGCCTCCTGACCATCCTCGCAGTAAAATTGCATCCAACCCGTGTCCCTCTGGGAAAGACTGTCCGACTGGTCGCTGCCGAAGGCCCAGGGAACGGCTAACACCCGGTTCACATTGACCATGACGATGGGCACCCGGTTGCCGGAAGCGAAGTGGAGCATCTCGTGCATCAGGGCCAGCCCCTGGGAGGCCGTGGCGGTAAAGGTGCGCACACCGGTCAGGGAAGCCGAGATGCAGGCCGCCATGGCCGAATGCTCCGATTCCGTCCGCATCATCATCCCGGTCAGCTTCCCCTGGTTTTCCATCTCGGACAACTTTTCGTAAATCGGGGTTTGGGGGGTAATGGGATAGGCGGCCACGAACTGCACCCGTGCCAGTCGGACCGCTTCGGCAACGGCATAATTTCCGGAAAGGAGCTGCTTCATTGCCCCCCCTCCATCTCAATAACCTGTCCGGGGCAGGTCGTGGCACACATCCCGCACCCCTTACAATATTCTCTTTTAACGGTATAGCCAGTCTTTCCGGCCCTCAGGATGGAAAGGTCCGGGCAGATCAGAAAACAAAGATCGCACCCGGTGCAGGTCCCGCATTTGAAGCAGCGGGCCATTTCAACCTCCATCTCTGCCGGCAATAAACCTTGGGTTGTTTCTTCAAAAGAATCTAAGCCCTCTTCCGGAGGAAGACCTTCGGGATTATCCCGGCGGACCTGGTAAGGGAAACAGAGGGTGTTGATCTTATCAAAGGGGACCACTATTTTTAGATCGATTGGATTACTGCCCGGACTTATGAAATGTTGAAAGGAGAAGGCAGAGCCCCCCCCGATCCGGTGGTTCTTAAATTCCTGATTCAGGTCCTTTCCTTCCAAATAGCAGAAAATGGCTAAGGCCCCCTTCTTGCCGCTTCCGATGGCCTGGGCCACAAAGGCCTGGCCCCCGGCGCTGTCGCCTCCGGCAAATACACCGGGGATATTGGTGGCGGCCGTTTCAGGAGAAATGTTGATCAGGCCCATCTGGTCCACCGATAGATCGAGGTCCTTCACAAAAGACGTCTCCGGAACCTGCCCGATGGCGGCAATGATGGTATCGACCGGAATAATGTGTTCTGTTCCGGGGATGGGAACAGGCATCGGCCGGCCCCTTTCGTCCGGCACCCCCAGTTCCATCCGGACCAATTCTATGGCCGAGAGACGGCTTTTTTCGAAAATCAATCGCCTGGGTGTCGAAAGCATTTCGAGCTTTATTCCTTCCCGCTCTGCAGAGGCCACCTCTTCCGAAAGGGCCGGCATCTCAGCCCGGGAACGCCGGTAGATGATCCTGACCTCTTTTCCGCCCAGGCGCCTGGCGGTACGGGCGCAATCAACGGCCGTATTCCCGCCGCCGATTACGGCTACCTGCCGGCCGACCTCTATTTTTTCACCAATTCGGACGTCCCGGAGAAATTTTATCCCTTCCAGCACCTGGGGGGATTCCTCCCCTTTCAGTCCCAGGCGCAGGCCGCCATGGGCACCAACGGCAATGAAAAGGGCTTGAAACGCCTTTTTGATTTCGGACAAGGACTGGTCTTTCCCGATTCGAACCCCGGTCCTGATCTCCACTCCGAGTTGCCGGATGAATCCGATCTCCTTTCGGAGGATTTCCAGAGGCAGCCGATATGCCGGGATGCCGTAACGAAGCATCCCTCCGGGTTCAGGCAGGGCCTCCAGGATGGTAACGGCGAAACCCAGTCTGGCCAAATGATAGGCGGCACCCAACCCCGCCGGACCTGATCCGATAATGGCAATCCGCTCTTTTCTGGAACGTATCGGAGCTTCGGTTTTCAGGTCCACACGGCCATGTTCGGATAAGAAGCGCTCAAAGGCTCGGATATTGACGGCCTGGTCGAATTCCTTACGATTGCATTCCAGTTCACAGGGATGATAGCAGACCCGACCACAGACCCCAGGCAGGGGATTGTCTTGGCGATAAATGCGCAGGGCCTCATCAATCTCCCCTTTTGCGGCACAAGAGAAGGCCCGGGCGATGTCGATCCCTACAGGGCAGGCCGGACGGCAAGGAGAAATCTTTTCAACATAAACCGGTTTTTGGGGACTCCAAAGACCGGTGTTAAAGATTTCCGTGGAACCCCTGGAGAAAGGGGCGATGCGTTCTATGTCTTGAAGGTCCATGGATGTCCCGGTTATTGCGAAAATACGAATGTCGAATAACGAACATCGAATTTTGAATCATGAAGTGAATTGTTTCCACCGTCCTTCGACATTCGATATTTAATATTCGACATTCGTTATTCTTAGCGTTCATGTGCCCACCTCTCCATTTTCCATAACTGCGTTTCCTCATAAGCCCTTTTTGCCGCCTTGAGGTTGGCTTCAATCTTGGCCGGAACGGTTTCTTTTATGGCTTGTTCGAGATAAAAAAAGGGAATGGTGCCGTCGGCCCGGCAGTAGGCCCCCAAAATGGCGGTATTGATAGTCGCTCCTAATCCAACGGCCTCGGCGATAGAACGGGCCTCAATGAGGGCCAGACGAAATTTTTTGAGTTTTACGAATTGTTGAGAAGATGAGGCATTGATAATGAGAAGCCCATCGGGCTTTAAACTGGCCTGAATTTCTTTTTCATCGATCAGATCCGCGGCCAAGAAGACCATCCGGTCCGGTCTTTTGATCTCGCATTTCAGGAGGATTTTCTTTGGATCGACCCTCAGGAAGCTGGCTACCGGCGCCCCCCGGCGCTCGCCCCCGAACAGGGAATAGCATTGGGGATAGAGGCCCATCAGAAAATAGACCTTGGCCAAAATTTGAGAGGCGGTGACCGCCCCCTGCCCCCCCCGTCCGATAAAGGTGATCTCGATCATTAGATGTGGATCCCTTGATTTTGGAAGTTTATCCTTTGGTTCGATCTTTTGGTACTCTGTACCCCAGTTAAATCACCCCTGTCAAGAAAAATCATTCCCCTTTTCTCAAAAAGAAAGATTCCTTGAAGGGGCGGGGGTGTCTCTCCGCTCGAAAGAGACCCATCCAAGATCCTGATTAGAACTCTTTGAAGTCTTCATCTTTCATGGGAATCATCTCTTCGGCGCTGACCTCTTTAGCATGATGGATCATAGGCTTTGCCTGGTGAAACACAAGCTCTTTTAACCTCGTCCCCTTTGCCTGCAAGGTAACGGCTTCCACGGCTGCGCCCTGTCTTCTGTTGCCCAATGCAGACGGCCTTGTGCCTAACGCATACCGCCTGCTGCTTACTGCCTTGCCATTTCCCCCCACAAGAGAAATCAGTTCATCCACCATACCTTTCATCTCCCCGGCCTGGGCGTTCATCTCCTCTGAGGCACTGGCTGACTCTTCGGCATTGGCTGCATTCTGCTGGACCACTTTGTCCATCTCGGCCACGGCCTTGTTAATCTGATCGATCCCCTGGGCCTGCTCATTAGAGGCCGCGGCAATCTCTCCCACCAGCTCGCCTACCTTTTTGGATCCCCCGGCCACCTTAACAAAGGCCTCATTGGTCCGACCTACAATATCCGACCCGTTTTTAATCTTCTTAACCGTCCCTTCTATCAAATTGGAGGTGTTCTTGGCCGCTTCAGCCGCCCGCATGGCCAGATTCCGAACCTCATCGGCCACCACGGCAAAGCCGGCCCCGGCCTCGCCGGCCCGGGCTGCTTCTACAGCGGCATTCAGGGCCAACAGGTTGGTCTGGAAAGCGATTTCATCAATGGTCTTGATGATCTTGCCCGTCTCTTCGCTGGCAGCGGTGATCTCCCGCATGGACTGGGTCAGATCCTGCATTGCTTGATTGGCTTCAGTGACCACTTTGGTAGTATCGGCCATCTGGGTATTGGCCTGGGTGGCGTTATCGGCATTCTGCTTGGTCATGGAGGTCATCTCTTCTATGGAAGAAGAGGTTTCTTCCAGACCGGCGGCCTGCTCCGAGGCCCCCTCGGCCAGAGACTGGCTGGCTGATGAGACCTGGGCCGAGGCTGAGGCTACCTGCTCAGCACCGTCTTCCAGTCCCTGGATGATGCGGTTGATGGGCCGGCTGATGGAAAGACTCAACCATACGCCCAGTGCCAGCGAGAGCACGGCTCCCAAAATCATGCCGATGAGAGCAATAAGTTTTGCCCGGTCAGCCGCCGGTAGGGCCTTCTTGGTGAATTCATCGGCCACGTTCACATTCAAGGTGACCAAGTCGTTGAGGAGCTTCTCCGCCGGTTTAAAAGCCTCCCGGGCCTTTCCGTAAGAAAGGGCATAGGCCTTTTCATAATCTCCTTTCTTTACCTGGTCCATCACTTCCTGGTGGGCCTTTTTCCAGGTCTCCCACTTGGGGACGAATTCCTTCCACATCACTTCTTCTTCTTTTGTCTGGGGAAGGGGCTCATAGATCTTCCACCCCTTCTCGGCCCGCTTCCAGGCCTCCGACAACCCGGCTATGTTCCTGGCTACATGCTCCGGGTTCTTTTCGTAGACCAGAATCCGTTCATACCGCGATATGGCGGTCTGGGCCTCGTTCATAATCTCAAGGCCCTCGATACTCGGGAGCCGCACCATGGCGACCTCTCTCAGTGCCGTGTCGGTACCCGAAACGCCGATCCAACCGACGATGCCGACCACCAGCGTGATCAGGGCTACCAGGGAAAAACCGCCGATAAGCTTTGTCTTGATTCCCATGTTTTTCATGACTCTTCCTCTTTTTCGATTAAGGTTTAATTATTGGATTTGAAACTTAATACATGAAACTCGAGCCTTATGGACATGAACCCCGATTCCGCACTCCTTTGGATCGACCTTCGGGATCCATGACTTCAAGCATCTTCCTCAGAACCGCCTCGACATCTTCGAAATTGCTATCAGAAAAGGTCAGGAATCGGGGTCGCAGGGAATGCCCTCTTGATATGGTTTCCTTTTCCCTGTCAGGGAGGATGAGGATGAGGCGAAGTCCCCAATAATGATCGGCCAGAGGAAGAAAGTCCTCAAGGTCCTGTTGTGTAGAAGCCATAAGGACCGCGATGTTGACGCCGTCTCTGGGTTTGGACAGTCTTCTGTAAAGAACGTCCTTGTCTGTGAAAACCGTCATCTGACTTGGATGGAGGACCGCTTCGATCACCCGCTGAAGGCATTTGCCGGCTTCATCCTGATCCTTGACATAAAGCAGCAGACTCATTTTTCTTGGCCTTTTAATTTGGTACGTTGAACGGCGGTCTTGTTTCCCTAATCCGCCTTTGCAGTCGGTCTTAATCAAGAAGCATACCAATCCCGGTTTAATTTTATTAATTATTAGGAATTCAGGTAGTTACAATAATGCAGATAAGAATGGACAAGAAGGAAAGGGCCGGGGTTTCTACAACCTGGATAGAGCCATTTCAATTTTATTGGAAAGTTTCCAATTTTTTTAGAAAACCGTTGAAGGGAACCGAAACGTCTCTTTAATCGCCTTTATCGGTTTGATCAGAACAAAAAAGGGGAAGGCTTAACTTCTCTTCCGGTTGAACTCCCGGCAGGATTAGAATAAAAAGGAAAACAAGATAGACCCCGACAACTCGTCCATTTCCTCAGATATCCTTAGCGATGGACACAAAAAAAGTAGTCCCCTTTTCGGGGCTCGACTCCACCCATACTTGGCCCCCATGTTGATTCGCTATTTCTTTTACGATGGCTAAACCCAGGCCGGTCCCTTCCACGCCTCTGCTTGATTTATTCCGTTGAAAAGGATCAAAGATCTTTTCCGAATTTTCGATACCCACTCCGTTGTTGCTGACAGAGAGGATGTGAAATCGGTCGGATTCGGCATAGGCGATTTGGATCTCACTCAAGTCGTCGCCTCCATATTTCAGGGCATTATCCACCAGGTTCTTCAGAATCCTCATGAGGCCAAGTTTATCCGCTTGGATTTCCGGCAGGTATTCAGGCTCCTTCCAATTTAATTGGCGGATACTGAGTCGATACGAAAACTCGTCCTTGACGATCTGGAGGATTTCTCTTGGTTTGACTATCTCTACATTGGGCGGTGAATGCTTGGTCGATATATAAAGATTAATCTTCTCCACCAGCGTGGAAATTTGTTCAGCGGTTTTCATGATTTGATCGCAATAGCTCCTTCCCTTTTCATCGAGCTGATCCTGGTAAGACCTTTGAAGGAGCTTGGTCAATCCGTAGAGGCCAATGGCGGGACTCTTCAGATCATGAGAGACCGAATAGGCAAAAAACTTTATATCTTCCGCGCTTTTCTGCAGTGCTTCTTCCATCAGTCTCCGTTCCGTGACGTCTCGCCCGACCGACTGAAAACCGACAATACAATCTGCTTGGCCGAAAACGACGCGATTGGTCCACTGGAGCCATTTGATTTCTCCGGTTGGCGTAATCACACGATGTTCGTGGGTTGCCACGGGGTTTTCGAGACCGAGGGTGGCGAAATGTTCCTCAACCTTTGGGTGATCCTCTTCGGGGATGAAGGGCATGAAGCTGTGGCCGATCAGATCTTCACGCCTTTTCCCGAAGTATCGGCAATAGGCCTCGTTGACAAAGCTGATGATCCCGCCCGGGAAAAAGCGACAGATCAGTTCGGTCTGGTCCTCCACCACGGCGCGATAACGGGCCTCACTCTCCAGCAAGGCCCGTCTGGCCTGTTCACGTTCGGTGACATCCCGAATAATCGTCTGGTAGCCCAACACGGCCCCATCTATTGAAACCTTTAAGCTGGAGGTCAGCAGGCAGTCCATTGTTTGCCCGGTTTTTTTGCGGAGTCTCAGCTCAAAATTTTTCACCGATCCCTTTTGTTCCACTTCCCCCTGAAACCTTTCCCGGTCTTCGGGATCGACATATAGATCCGAGACATTAAGTCCATTCCGTATTTCTTCTCCGGTATAACCAAACAAATCCAGAGCGGACTGATTCATATCGATAAAACGCCCTTCTCGATTGGTGATACAAATCGCATCGCCAGAGTCCTCAAACAGGGTGCGGTATTTTTCTTCACTCTGCCGCAAGGCCTCTTCCGTTCGTTGGCGCTCGGTGATATCCGTGAAGGCACCCACAATACCTGCAACCTGCTCATTCTCGTCGCAAAAGACGTCCTTGCCAAAAATGACTTTCCGCTCTCCGCCGTTTTTATCCCGTACCACAAACTCGTAGACCTGCCGTACCGGTTCATTCATCAATGTCAGGTCTTTCTGATGATACACCTCGGCTTGTTCGCTTGGCCAGAGTTCCAGGACCGTTTTCCCCATGATCTGGTCGGAGGTTACTCCCATGATCTCGGTGAAGGCCCGGTTGCACCCCAGGTACCGGCCTTCCCTGTCCTTGTAAAACACAGGGTTGGGTATGGCCGACAAGAGCGCCTCGGTGAATTTAAGGGTACGCTCCAGGCGCTGGGAGGTCTGTCTTAACTGCTCGTTGGCCATGGTAAGCTCGACCGTGCGCTGGCAGACTTCTTGCTCCAGATGCTCAGTTAATTCACGCAAACGCAAATGGGTTCCGACCCGTGCCAGTACTTCTTCCGCCTCAAAGGGCTTGGTTATGTAGTCAACCCCACCGGCCTGGAAGCCTTCGACTTTTTCGGCGGTCTCCCCAAGGGCGCTGATGAAAATTACCGGGACCTTGCGACTCTGCTCATCCGACTTCAAACGGCGACAGATCTCGTAACCGTCCAGGTCCGGTATTTTTACATCCAGCAGGATGAGGTCCGGAACCTTGGTCGCCACGGATCGCAGTGCAAGGCGACCGCTGGAGGAGGGGCGTACAATATATCCCTGATGCTCCAGAATAACCGTCAAAAGCCGGAGGCTGGCCAGGTTATCGTCAACAACAAGAATCTCATGTTGTTCTGATTTGTGTATCTCTGGATCACTCATGATATTTCTCCGAATTTAGTGCGAAAATAGGATTCCAGGGGTTTAACTTCCCCACCTTTCACTTGATTCCCTGAATCCTTGCCCCCTTGAATCCTTCAGTTAATTCTCATGCCTCGCGGTGCCTCTTAGGGGTATGACCGTTTCCCTCGATGTTGCAAAAGCCGAGGATGCCGCAGATCCGAGGCGGCAAGGGTAAAGCCGTATTAAAGTTTTGCGAACCCTTGCCAATTCCGCGTTACCTATCGGCTCCTGGATATCCCGTACTTTTTCAGGAGCCCGTAGATACGGGCTTGGGCAAGTCCGGTTAGCTCGCAAGCCTTCTCGATGTTTCCACCCGTATGCGCCAGGAGGTCATTCAAGTATCTGGTCTCTCCTTCCGCCAGCAGAGACTCTCTGAATTCCTTGATGGTGGGGAATGGTCTGGGGGCGATATCGTTTTCCCGGATGGGTTCCTCCACCGGAACCTCTCTCTTCACTGCATCTCGTTTCAACTTGACACGAAGGTCGATCGGCAGATGGTTGGGGAAGAGGGTCGGTTCCTCGCCTGCTGCGACAATCGCCCTTTCCATCGCGTTGAGCAACTCCCGCACATTCCCCGGCCAATGATATGCGGTGATGGATTCCAGGAATTCAGGAGAGACACCCTTTATCCCGGTTCCATAATACCTGCTCAACCTATTGATCTGGTACATGGCCAGCTCGCTGATGTCTTCCGGACGTTCTCTCAGCGGCGGCAGATCTATCCTAAACGAATCCAGGCGGTACAGCAGATCTTTACGAAACCTTCCCTCATTTACCATCTCTTCCAGATCCCGGTTGGTCGCCGTTACCAGTCGGAAATCGCTCCGGATCTCCTGCTGACCGGCCAAGGGACGGAAGCGTCTCTCTTGAAGAGCTCGAAGAAAGGCCTTCTGAATAGAAGGCGGGAGCTCTCCTACCTCATCGAGAAAGAGGGTACCGCCGTCGGCCTGTCTGATCAGGCCTTCATGGGTCTTATCCGCTCCGGTAAAGGCCCCCTTCTCATGCCCAAAAAGAATGCTCTCCACAAGAGTTACCGGAAGTGAAGCACAATCGACAACCACAAACCTCATGCCCGATCGGTGGCTGTTCTTGTGGATGGCGGAGGCAAACAGCTCCTTGCCGGTGCCTGTCTCACCCGTGATCAGGACATTTACCTCGCTGATAGAGGCTTGAACGAGAAGATCGAGACAGGCATTGATCTTCGAACTGTTACCGATAATGCCTTCCCTTTTCAATGCCAAAGGGAATTTTTTTTTATTCTTTTCCTCGCGATACTGAAGGGCGCGAACCAGTGGCAGCGTCATGGCCTTTATGGACGAGGGCTTTTGGACATAATCCCACGCCCCGGTTCTCACGGCGAGTTCGGCTCCATCGGGATCTCCCCGGGAGGTGATAATGATGACCTCGGGTTTGGATGCCGTTTCCCGGATCTTTGGCAGTATGTCCAGCCCGTTTCCATCGGGCAGCATCACGTCCAGGAATACCACATCAAATGAGCCGGAAGATGCCTCCTTTAGCCCCTCCCTCAGAGTATGGCTGCAGGTTACCTTGTGCCCTAAAGGCTCTACTGCGTTGGTCAGGACGTAACAAAACCCTTGATCGTCATCAATGATTAGAACGGCGGCCATTCCTTATCCACCCTTTTTTTCAAACGCCTCCCGGACCTTTTTGGCCAGGTCTTGTATCACCATCGGCTTCAGCACAAAATCTCGAATACCCAGGGCCTTGGCTTCGGCTTCCGTAATCCGTTCACTGAAGCCGGTGCAAAGGATGACCGGGATGTCGGACCTTATTTTCAGGATCTCTCTGGCCAAAGTATCACCGGTCATATACGGCATGGTCATATCGGTAATGACCAGGTCGAATCGGTCCGGCCGATCCCGAAAGCGTCTCAGGGCATCGATACTGCTCGTGGTGGCGAGCACCTCATACCCCAGGTATTTGAGCATCTTCCTGATAATATCCGCAATGCCCTCCTCGTCATCCACTAAAAGAATCCTCTCCTGCCCCAAGGGCAGGTCTTCGGGGTGACGCTCGGTATCCTCCAGGGCAGAGGGATGATCGATCCTGGGCAGGAGTATTTGGAAGGTGGCCCCCAAGCCAGGCTCACTGTGGACGCGGATAACTCCCTTATAACTTTGTATAATACCGTGAACAACCGCCAGTCCCAATCCCGTTCCCTCTCCTGGTCCCTTGGTCGAGAAATAGGGGTCGAAAATGCGTTCCTGAACCTCACGGTTCATACCGTGTCCCGTATCGCTCACGCTCAGCCGCAGATAGGCCCCCGGGCTGATATCCGGATAGTTGTCCGCATTCCCGGAATGGATGTCCAGGTTGGAGAGGCTTATTTCCAGAACCCCTCCATGCACACGCATGGCATGGGCCGCGTTGGTGCATAGATTCATCAGGACCTGATGGATCTGTGTAGGATCGGCCAAGGCCAGACCTGAATCGGGTGCGACATCCTGTTTTATCAGGATGGTCGAGGGCAGGGAGGATCTCAGCATCTTGAGGACTTCTTTGACAATAAAACTCAACTGGAGCGGCTCTTTCTCCAAGGCTCGCTGGCGGCTGAAAGTCAGGATCTGCTGGACAAGATCCGTTGCCCGATTCGCGGCTTTGCGAATCTGCTTGAGATGGAGATGAGACTGGGGGTCCGCCTGGGGCGCGAGAAGAAGCAGTTCACTACATCCAACAATGACCGCCAGGATGTTATTAAAATCATGGGCGATCCCTCCGGCCAAGGTTCCCAGGGCTTCCATTTTCTGAGCCTGTCGGAGCTGCTCTTCCAACTTTTTCCGCTCCGTTACGTCGTTGATGATTGCGATGGCCGAGACCACGGTGCCCTGATCGTTGCTAATGGGATAGGATTTGATCTCGACATATTTCTCTGCGCCTGAATTGTCCCGTTGCGTCTGCGAAACGGTGTGCGGTGCTCCGGACTCGAAGGTATACCTGACTGCGCAAGCCTTCCCTTCCGCGTAGCACGGCCTATCCAGATGATGAAATACCTCGTAGCATAACCGGCCCACGACCTCTTCCGGGCTCAGCCCCAGATCGATGCAATAGGCCTTGTTCGCCGACAGAATCCGGTAGTTGCGATCCACCACGACAAATCCCTCATCGACCGATTCGATGACTTTTTTAATGAACGACTCACTCTCCCGCAGTGAGGCTTCCGCCTGTCTGCGCTGCAGCTCCTCCCGGTCTCTTTGCAGCCTCGCCGCCAGAATGGGCGAGATGTTGTCGGCCATGCTTTCCAGCAGGGCCTGATCCTTTTCGGAATAGCCGCGTCCTTTGTTGCCGACTGCGATCAATCCGAGGGGCTCATCCCCGAAGAGGATGGGCGCCGCCAGGAAATTATCCAGGGGGATATGTCCCGCGGGCATATGGAACGGTCCGTCTGAAACGACGGACTTCTTTTCCCTGATGGCCCTGCCCCAGAAACTGTTTCCCCATGTCGAGGGCGGAAAGACGTGCGACTTGCCGAACACCCGGCATTCGCTCCAAACTTCCCCCGTCAGGCTGGGGACGACGAGATCTCCTGTTTCCTCCAGGAAGCCGAACATACCGAGTTTGCTTTCCATGGCGGCCAGAATCATTGCCAGGACTTCCCCATACATCTCCTCGTCTGGAACGGTCAGAAAGATCCTGGTGATTTGGTTCAGGATGCGCTCTCTTCGCTCCTGATCCTCGATCTGCGCCTTTGCGATTTCGAGCTCCTTTATCTTCATCTCCAGCTTGGCTGCCACGACCTCGCTGTATCGTTTCAGATATTCTTCCTCCGCTTCAACGAGGACGGGGAGAATTTTTTTCTCTTCTTTCCTGGACTGCAATATTTTTTCAATTTCGTCCCAAAGCTCATTCGGCTCCTTCGGTTTGATGATATAATCTTCGGCACCGAGGGAAATCCCCAGTTCCACGTCCAGAGCCTCCCGGTATGTTGCGGAATAGAAGATAAACCGTATCGATCTGAGTCCTTCATCGGTCTTGATCCGCTTCAGGAGCTGGAACCCGTCCATGACCGGCATCAGGGCGTCGGAGATAATGAGATCCGGGTGGTGGGCCGAGGCCGCTTTGAGGGCCTCCTGTCCATTTTCCGCCTCAATGACCTCATGGCCGTGCCGCTCGGCAATATAACGGAGAAACCGGCGGTCGTCCGGCATATCGTCTACAATTAGGATTTTCATCGGTATCCCTTTCGGAAAAAGTGTTTAGTTCTTCTCCCAATTAATTGGGAGAAAGGGGCCAAGGATTCCAGGATTCAAGGGTTCAAGTGAAAGGCAAGGAAGTTAAACCCCTTGAACCTTAGAATCTTCGAATCCCGGAATCCTTGAATCCTATTTTCGAACTAAGACCTCTTGTCCAGAATCGTCTGAATATGGTCGATGATGGTCAGCGGGTCGATCGGTTTTTCGAAGTAACCGTTGCATCCGGCATCGAGTATCTTTTCCATGTCGCCACGCATGGCATAGGAAGTAATAGCGATGATCGGCACCTCCTGAGTGACCCCGGAAGCCCGTATCCGCCGTGTGGCTTCGATCCCGTCGATGCCCGGCAATTGGATGTCCATAAGAATGAAAAACGGCTTCTCCCGGATGGCCCGTTCGATCCCCTCTTCGCCTGTGGCCGCGGAGATCACCGTGTAACCGGCCCGCTCCAGCGCATAGGAAATAAGGCGCAGGTTGTCCTCATTGTCTTCAACGACGAGCACTTTTTTCATTCATTTCCTCCTCCTCCCGTACCGGGATCCGCAGGAAAAAGCGTGAGCCTTTTCCGAGGCAACTCCGGGCACCCACCTCACCCTCCAAGAGTTCGTTAACGATTTTACGGGTCAGATACAATCCCAGACCCGTCCCCTTGATGCTCACCGTCGAAGGCGTCTTCAACCGGACAAAGGCATCGAACAATTTCCCCAGATCCTCCTCCCGGATCCCTATGCCGGTGTCCTCTACCGTGAGCTCAACCATGGCCTGCCCAGGCCCTTCACCGCCACCCGGGACGATGAGCGCCGTTGTTTTGACGGAGCCGCTCTCCGTAAACTTCACGGCGTTGCTCATCAGATTGATCAGACATTGACCAAGCCTCCTCCGGTCGGTCCGTATTTTCTGATGCAGCGGTTGAACGGTAAACGCCAGTCCTTTATCGCCGGCCTCTTTACTGAAAAGCTCCGCGGTTTCAACCATGACGTCGTAGAGGTCGAATGCCTCGAGGGAAGTTTCCATCTTCCCGGCTTCGACTTTCGACACATCGATGACATCGTTGATGAGGGCCAGAAGATGTCTACCGGCCCTGAGCACCGTTTCCAGGTTCTTCCGCTGTTCTTCGTTGAGCGGTCCGAGCCACTCTTCACACAGGATGCTCGAAAAGCCGATGATGGAATTAAGCGGCGTGCGCAGTTCGTGGCTCATGGAGGCGATGAACATCGATTTAAGCCGATCCAGTTCCTGGAGCTTGGCGTTAGACTGTTCCAGTTCGGCCGTCTTTTCATTCAGGTCTTCCACGATGTTCATGAGGGCCATCTGGCTTTCCTTCAACTCCTTGCTCTTTCTTTGCAAATCCGCAGTGCGCTCAGCCACACGCTTTTCCAATTCCTCGTTCAGCCTGCGAAGCTCCGCCTCGGCCTGCTTCCGCTCGGTGATGTCGGTGGTAATTCCCTCTATGGCAATAAAGCGGCCTCCTTCATCTTGGACCAGGATGTTCCTCTGGTTCACCCAGCATACTACCCCGGACTTATGGATGATCTGGAACTCATAGGTGGTAGGCATATCCCCCCGCAACAGTCTCGCCCATTGCTCTTCAAAATAACCATGCCATTCCGGGTGGATGATCTGGCGTATCAATTGCGGTGCACCGTAAAACTCCTCCGGCCTGTAGCCGCAAAGATCGAAGATGGCAGGGCTCATATATTCAAAGATCCCCTCCGGCAGTGACATGCGATAGATGGCATCCCGCGCGTTTTCCGTAAGTCGTCTGAATCGCTCCTCGCTCCTTTTCAGCGCCTCCTCCGCCCGCTTGCGCTCGATGCGGGCGCGCAGGACTGTGATGCCGAAGGCCAGATCACCGGCCAGTTCCTCCAGGAGCCGTATTTCGTCCGGGGTAAAGACATTGGGCTCTGTGGAATAGATAATAAGAGCACCGAAGGGGGTGGCTCTATCGTCTTTGAGGCAGAGAGCCAGACAGGAGCGATAGCCTCGCCGCAAGGCATTTTCCCGCCACGGGGCGGCTTGGGGGTCTGTGGCAAAATCCTGGATGAAGGCGCTCTCTCCGGTCCGGATGGCCCTTCCGGCCGGGCCCCGTCCCCGCTCTGTGTCGGCCCAGGTGATATTGACAGTGGCGAGATACCCATCCTCGACCCCGGCCCAGGCCACAGGGCGAATGGTCCTGTCCCCATCGTTTTCGGCATAGCCCACCCAGGCCATGTGGTAACCGGCCTCGTTGCAGATGATGCGGCAGATGTCGTCGAGCAAGGTCGGCTCGTCCTCAGCCCGCACCAGAACCTGGTTGCAGCTGCTGATGGCCCGGAGTTCCCTGTTCAGCCGTTTCAGCGACTCTTCGGCGCGCTTGCGCTCGGTGATGTCGCGAACGGACTCGATTGCTCCGATAATAGTGCCTTCGGAATCATAAAGGGGAGCCGCTATGGCCAACATATATGCCTCGCCATGTTTCATGCTCCGGGTATAGCTTTCGCCGACGACCTTTCCGTCATCTCTTCTGAAATAGGGGTACAGTTTTTCAATTTCAGCGGAAGGTTTGAGTACCAGATCAATCAATAGAGGTCGACGAACACCGTAAAAGGGGATGGAATATTCATGGTTTCCTTTGCCAAGCATCTCCTCGGCTTTTGCCCCCGTAAACTCCTCGGCGGTCCGGTTCCACAGGATTATCTCCCCTTCCAGATTGATGGCAAAAATCGCATCGGGAAGGAAGTTGATGATATCCGCCAATCGTCGTTCGGAGTTCCTGACCTCCGCGGTCCGTTTCTCGACCCGTTTTTCCAGTAACTCGTTCGCCTTCTGAAGTCCGGTGGTCAGTTCGCGAATGCGCAGATGCACGCCGACACGGGCCAGTACTTCTTCCCGCTGAAAGGGTTTGACAACATAGTCCACGGCCCCCGTTTCAAACCCCCTGACCTTTTGTTCCGTTTCCGCCAGTGCCGTCATGAAAATCACGGGAATGTTTTTTGTACTTTCCATGTCCTTTAGCCTGCGGCATGTCTCATACCCATCTATGCCCGGCATCATTATGTCGAGAAGAATGAGATCCGGCTGGGCATAATCAGCCCTTTTCAGCCCGCTTTTACCGTCTTCGGCTATGAGAACGGTATAATCACAGTCTTCCAGATACTCCGACACGATAGCCAGATTGTTGGGATCGTCATCGATGATCAGGATAACGGGGTCGGGCACATCGAATCCAACCGGATTTTGCTTGTCAGTGGTCCTTTTCTTTTCCATTATGATGTCCTATCAGCTCCAGGATGGCGTTTGCCTTAAACCCTCCGGCTAACTTGCGAAGTTTGCCGGCAAACTGGATGAAGCAGTTGTCCCTCTCCTCAAGAGCCGTAGCCCAGGCTTGGATTTTCTGCATATCTCCCCGCATGGCCAGTTCATGCAATTCCATCATATCTTCCGGAGGCGGAACGATAAGGTCTTCGTGCTCCTGTGCCTGGGTTTCCGCAACGGGTATGCCCGGAGGAGCCGTTTCCCAGACGATCCAGAGATGACTCCCAATTTTCTCAAGCAACAGATCAATCTGAATAGGCTTCACCACAAAATCGTCGCAGGCAGCCATGAACGCGCCCCGATGCCTGCTTTCCGTGACCGTGGCCGAGACGCCGATGATCCTGGTTTCATCCAACTCGCGATGCAGTCTCATTTCTTTGGCCGCTTCCAACCCATCCATTTCGGGCATCACCAAATCGAGCAGCACCAGGTCCGGCCGTTGCTCTACCCCCATTTGTACCGCCTCCCGTCCGTTTCCCGCCGTGGCCACTTCAAACCCAAGAGGTTCCAAAATTGAGACTAACATTGAGGCGCTGGTAATATTGTCATCGACTACCAGAATCTTCTTCCGCTTGCCTTCATAGCCGGTTACCGTCTGCCTTGCCTTCTCCACGGCGATCTCGCCTTCCACCGCAGTCGGCAAGGGCACTTCCACCCAGAATGTGCTCCCTTTACCCGGTTCGCTCTCCACTCCGATCCTGCCCCGCATCAATGTCACCAGCCGCTTCGTTATGGTCAGCCCCAGTCCTGTCCCCTCACGAACCTGCCCCTCGACCGCAAGCTGGGTAAACGGTTCGAAGATCGTTTCCTGCTTGTCCGGTTCAATCCCGATCCCGGTGTCCACCACCTCGCACCGAAACGGCCCGGCTCCCAGTTGGCCATAGCTCACTCGCAAGATGACCCCTCCCCGGCGAGTGTATTTGATGGCATTGCTTAGTAGATTCAACAGGATTTGCCTGAGCTTGTGCTCGTCCCCCCGCACGTACTCAGGCAGTCCGGTGCCGACTTCATAATGAAAGCTCAGGTCCTTTTCCTCCGCCTTTATTCTCGTGATGTTGAGTGCCTGGTCGAGCAGTGTAGGCAGATCGAACGATACTTCCTTGAGCTCCATTTTCTGCGCTTCGATTTTGCCCACATCCAGAATTTCGTTAATAAGCAGGAGCAGGTGTTCGCCGCTCGTGCGTATGATTTCCAGATATTGCCGTTGCCTGTCTGAAAGGTTGTTCTGGCGTTTGAAAATCTGAGTATAACCCAAAATCGCATTAAGCGGCGTTCGCAGTTCATGACTCATACTGGAGAGGAAGGTGCTCTTGGCCTGGTTGGCCACCTCGGCCCGCTCTTTGGCTACCGATAGTTCGGCCGTGCGTTCGGCCACGCGCTGCTCAAGACCAGTGATCATATCGCGCAACTGAGCCGTCATACTGCCAAAGGCCCTGGTCAGAATGCCTAATTCATCTAATCGATCGGTTCCTGTCAGCACGACATTCAGATCACCGGTGCTGATTCCAGTAGCGGCAGCGGTTAACGTCTGCACAGGGCGCAGGATCTGTCGTAACATCACTATCAACAGGGTGATACTAAAACCGATAATAACAACCAGAACTATTCCCATGGTCATAATCAGGACCAGGAGGGCGCGATACATTTTGTCAAACGAAAGCCCGATTATGGCCGATCCAAGGCGTTGCTCCCCGGCAAAGATAGGAGCCGTTATCTCCAGGACCCGACCGTTTTTTTTCATCTCCGCCGCCGCGGCCTGGACCTTCTTTGCCGCCACAAGATGGCGAACCGTGTTGGCCAGCAAGGGGTCTGTTTGCTTGAAGAAAGAGGCCAGGGGGATCCCGTACTCGTTGATGATGACCGCATAAACCACCTCTTCGTCAGTCATTACCACCTTTTTCACATTATTGTTCATTTCGACAAAATTCAATGACAAAATACTCAGGGGGCTGACCTGGGCCATAAACTGCACCAAGCTTGTGGCTTTGGTTTCCAAGGTCTGTTTTAACTGTCGCTGTTGTTCAAACAAAGCCAGACCGCCTGTCACCAGGACAGCCATGATCAATATCCCGGCTACCATCAGCGTTAAGTGGGTGATAATGCTGCTGTGCTTTTTGACTTCGCCTATCAAGCGCTTCTCCTGCCTACTGCAACTTCGGCTTATCTTTGTAATATCCGGATTCGAACAAGATATAATGTATCTGGTCGTCAATCATTTTGGCACCGCTTTCTACATTAATATTGCCGCGCAACATTTCTGTGCCGGTGTTGGAGATAATACGGGAAATCGCGTGCCATTCCTGGAAACGGGGACGGTAAACGGGGTTGCCATACTTGGTCCAGGATATGACGAGCGGTTCAAAGTAGGGGTACTTCTTTCTAAGAGCACTATCTTCATAAGCACTGCGGCGTCCGGGTACGCCGCCTGCCCGGATATAGTCGCGAGCCTTTTTTTTGGAGGTGATCCATTGGATAAAGAGCCAGGAAGCGGCTTGTTTTTCGGGGCTGCTGCTCGCATTGATACCGAGTGAGAAGCCGCCCAGAGCAGGCATTCGTCCGACCGGGCCGGCAGGCTCAACGGTAACTCCCAGGCAAGCGGATATTTTTGAACTTTTTGGATCGGCCAGCCATTTATACCACCCGCTCCATTCGGTAATCATGGCCACCCGCCCCTCTGCCAGGGCTTTCACCGTCTCCTCGTGATCCCATTCGACAATCTCCGAAGGCATGTACCGCAGCAACTCCTGACGAAATTTCAAGCCTGCCAGGGACCCCTTGGCGGAAAGATTGGGTTCGAACCCTTTGGTCAGCAGCGAACCTCCAAACGGCCAGATAAACCGCATGAAAGAGTCGCAGGACTGGGTTTCGCCCGAATGGGACTGCAAGGCGAACGTGAAGTGGTTATCTTTAGTGAGCGCCGGCCCGTACCGGTCTTTTAATTCCTGCCAGGTGTTGGGCGGGCGATCAAAACCGGCCTCTTTCAGCAGGCATTTGTTATAGAAGAGCAGGCCGGAATAATTATCGAAAGGCAACCCATAGATTATGTTATTCCAGGTGCCAAAAGCATTGAGTAACAGGGGGAAGAAATCGTTCAGGTCCAGTGCAGGGTCGGTTAAAGCCGGATTATTGTAGAATAGGGCCAACGGCGCCACCCATCCTGCAGACGCAAACTCGCCTATCCAAGGGACGTCAATCAAAATGACGTCAAATATTGGCTTATCACCGGTGAAGTGAAGCACCAAGGCCTTCCGCATTTTTTCATAGTAGATGGATTCCCACTTAACCTTGATCCCGGTTATCTTCTCGAATTCCGGGATTAGCTGAATGGCCGCCTCATAGCCTGGACGGGGCAGGAAAGAGGCCGTCACGGTAATGCCTCTGTATGGTTTGGCCGCATTGGCCAAGCTCCATTCGCCCCTATCCTTTCTTACAGCAGAAGGGGGCGATTTAGCTTTTGTAATCGTTGGTGGTGTAGGCGAAGGTTTGCCTGTTTCGGCAAAGGCGAATGGCAACCCTGTTAGTAGAAAAAAGAATAATGCAAAATATACCTTTATTTGTTTAAACACTTTGTTTTTTGTTTTTGTTATCATAATCATTTATTCTCTCCCATCAAAGTGCTGTCAATGTCCAAACCGCCGAACTCAACCGGCTCGCGGTTAATGCGCTGAATCGGGCTGCGCACCGGCAGGGTCGTCCGCCAGGGCAACGGGCAGGAGCTGGAGCGACAGACTGAGCGTCAAAGCGATCATTCCAGGCTGAAATCATACCAGGACTCTTTCATTTGAGGTCTCCTGTAGATAAGGGCGGAGAACTTGCGTCTGAAGCGGGCCAAATCACGAAGGGGGGAATGGGCGTATGAATTCGCGTACAATTCGAAAACAAGAAAAACGATCCATGCCGCGCCTGTTTTCTTTTCATGGTAGATCCTCCTTACCGCACTACTCCCGGTACATCCTGAAATAAGGACTGAAAATCATTTAGTTGCCGTTTTCTCCTGCTCTCTGATCCGCTCCTTCAGATCTACCATCCTTTTCATGATTCGGTTTTCTCCTGGATCGCTTTACCTTCCAGTTTTGCGATCTTATCCTTCAATTCTATCATGCGCAATTCGCGGCCGATAAAAAGCTTGTTCATCTGCTCCAGCTCGGCGTTCTTCCGTTCCAACTCGGCGGTGCGCTCCCGGATGCGCTCTTCCAGCTCCGTGTTGAGCTTGTGGTGCGCTTCCTCGGATTTCCTGCGCTCGGTGATGTCGGTGACAATCCCCTCTATGGCGATGATGTGGTCCTCCTTGTCGCGAATCAGGATGTTTCGCTGATTCATCCAGCGGATCTCTCCGGATTTACGGACAATTGGATACTCATAGGTGGACGGCATTTCCCCCCACATGAGCCTCGACCACTGTTCCTCAAAGTACCCGTGCCAATCCGGATGGATGACCTTGCGGATCAATAGCGGCGATTCGTAGAACTCTTCCGGAGCGTAGCCGAAGAGCTCTGTCACTGCCGGGCTCATGTACTCGTAGGTGCCGCTCGGCAGCGACATGCGATAAATGATGTCCCGCGCGTTTTCCGCAAGACGTCGGAACCGCTCCTCGCTTGTCTTGAGGGCCTCCTCCGCTCGTTTGTGTTCGGTGATGTCCTGGATGACCCCCACCACCTTTTTCGGCTTGCCATGGAGATCCCGATGCAGTTCGGCAATAGAGGAGATAAACTTCGGTGCCGATCCGTTCTCGGGACGGATTTCGAATTCAAGATTGTATGGAGCACCCCGATCGATCAGGTCGAGAAGAGCCTGGCGTACTCGCTGTCGCTCGGGAATGCAGGATTCGACGTTTTCCGTCGAAAAATCGACGGCGTCGGGATCGAAACCATAGATGCGCTTGGCCTCGTCCGAGCCCCAGAATCGGTCTGTCTGCAGATCGTATTCCCAGGTGCCGATATGGGCGGCGGTCTGGCCGAGACGATAGCGCAGTTCGTTCAGCCGCAACGCTTCGTAAGCCCCGGCCGTTTCCAGGGAAATGGCGGCCTGGGCGGCGAGTATTTCGAGAAGCTGGATGCGCTTTTGGGTAAAGGTGTGGGTGGCCAGATTGTTTACCAGGTAGAGGATGCCGAGTAACCGCCCACGGTTGCAGAGCGGGGTAGCCAATAGCGATCGGGTCTTTTCCCGCCGGATGTGGGGATCGTCGACGAAAGCGCCCCGGGTCGCCGCATCGTCCAACACGACGGTCTTCCGAGTGCGGGCCACAAAGCGGATTACTCCCGCGGAGACCGCGTGATTGTCATCAACCGCTTCCGGTATCGGTATTTCCACATCGTTTTTGCCGATTTCGCCCCGGGCAGCGACTGTCCAGACGCCATTGCTTTCCATCAGAAGAAAACCGATTTGCGCGCCGGCATTCTCGATGACGATATGCATTATCTTGCCGAGCACCCGACCCATTTCGATTTCGCCGGAAATCGTATGCGTAGCCTTTAGGATACTCTCCATGTCCAACGAATGCGTTTCCAGGGCAGGTTGCTGGCTGTCCAACCGTTTCAACCATTGTGGATATTCGGCTTCCAGCGCCCTGACTTTCGCGAAAGCCTGCCAAAGACCATAGCCCTGATGCGCCTTGTTCAGATGCATACGGGCGTATTCTTTACGTCCATGGGCAAGATAGAATTTCGCCGCCAATTCGTTGGCCAGGGCCTCCTCCTGAAAAAATCCGTTGTCCTTCGCCCCGACGATAGCTTTCTCGTAATGTCCGGCCGCCCGCCAATCTTCGCCTTGGATGCGCGCCAATTCGGCGGCAATCAGGTCGCACTTGTGCCGGAAATTCATCGGTGCGTACTGGGCCAGGGCCTCAAGCTTGGCCAGATGTGCCCGAACCTCTTCGAGGGAGGTTGCATCTTTTTCGGTTTGTGGCATCCGGTGTCGTTTCAGCAAGGTCAAGGAGCAATAAAAAGAGAAGACCGGCACCGCGAATGCCCCCTGGAAACCGGCCATATTTTCCTTTATCTCGGCGATATGGGCGAGGGCTTCGGCGATTTCTCCGCCATTGAGCAGATAGGCCGCGATCAATCTGCTGAGGAAGTAGTAGGCGAGCCCGCATCGATCATTGGAATCTCGCGCCGCGCTCAGCCAAGATGCTTCGTCGAAGTCCTCGACTGTCGCGGGGCAGTTCTCTCCCCCGTGCAGTCGCCGGATAATCGGCACATGAAAGGCAACCCAATTCCAGATATAGGTCTGCCGCAGGCCGGCGATGATCTTCAGGTTGGTCGATACCCTCACGCCCAGCTCCTCCAGCGGTTCGCCCATGAAAAAGGCGGCCGTGCACGAGTTGAAAGCGGCATAGCTGGCGGAAGTGAAGTCGCCTGATTCGGCGCCGGCCCCGACCGCTTCGGTCAGGGTGGGAAGGGTATCGCGAAGATGCTCGGTCCAGGGCTGGATCGTGCAGCCATGGATATTGAGCAATCGGCAGCTCAGGGAGTGGGCCTTCAGGACGTCGATCATGGCGATGGCGGCCTTGGACAGACACGAGCCGGTTTCGATTTTGCCTGTGGCACACAGGGCAAGGGCATAGGCGGCATAGGCAAAGGGAGAGAGAGGGCAGTTCCCGTGGCGCAGGGAGAGTTCCGCCATGGAGGAGGCCCAAACCAGAAAAAAATGCGGCGAAGCGGCGTAGGCCGGTTCACCGATCTCGCTGAGGAGGGAAAGTGAGGCCAATTGTTCCGGCGAGGTCATGGGCGGCAAATCGATGAGTCCTTCGATGGTTCGCTGCTGCAGGAGGGCGAAGGCTCGGGCCATGGCTTCGTTAACCTCGGCCGCCGACGGCTCTTCCTGCAGGTGCATCCCCAAGCGCTCCAAGGCGCGCAGCCCGCTTCGAATCGCGGGAACGAGCCTGCCCCGGGCAGTAAGTGCCCGGATCTCCGTCCCGTAAACGGGAAGCGCATCTAGGATGGCTCGGGCCCGTTGTTGAACGAGAAAGACAAGAGCCTCCATCCGTTCGTACCGGCCGCAGAGACAAGCGGCCTCCGCGGCCTCGATATGGAGCGCGATGGTCAGTTCGTAGGCGGTTTCCCAGTCGTTGTCGTCAATGGAGGAGAGCCCGGCCTCGAAGTATTCCAGGGCAGCGAGAAATGCCGCGCTGGCCTTTGCCTTGCGGCCGGCCTGGCGATTCAAATCGGCAAGCACTTTTGCCTCCTCGGGGGTTGCCAGGCAGGAGGCGCCGATATTCAACTGGTTGACGATTTCGAACAGATGGGCCTTGCGTTCCGCAGGGGCAATCTCCCGGAGCAGACGTTGGCCGATCCGCCAGTGAACGGCCGGGCGCTCTTCCTCGGGGAGCAGGGTGTAGGCCGCCTCCAGGACCCGGTCATGGACGAACCGGTAACGGTGTTCAGCGTCGGCCACCATCACCCCCTCACCCAGGGCGGGTTGCAGGCCATTCAGAATGCTCTCTGCCGATCGTTCGGCCACGGCGCAGAGTGTCGTCACGTCGAAATGAAAACCGATACAGGCCGCCAGCGGCAGCAGATCCTGGGTCTCCCGGGGCAGTTGCCGGATCTTTCCGAGCATCAGGGCGGCTACGTTGTCGGTGATCTCCATCCCCACGATGGCGGCGATATCCCATTGCCAGCAGCGCCTCTCCGGATCGAAGGAGATGGCCTGCCTCTTGAACAGGGCTGCGAGCGTCTGCATTAAAAAGAAAGGATTCCCTCCAGTCTTGGAATAGATCAGCCGGGTCAGCGGAAAGGTCTGCGAACGTTCTTCAGCCAGGGTTTCGGCTAACAGTTCGTTGGCGGTTTCCTCGGAGAAATCCTGGAGCGTCATTTGATCGATCCTTGCTTGTTCCTTGCGCAAGACCACCAGGCTTTTCGTCAAGGGGTGCAAGGCATCGACCTCGTTGTCGCGGTAGGCTCCTATGATAAGGATGTGTGAGACGCCGATGCTGCTCATAAGGGTTTGCAATAGGCTCAGCGAGGCCCCATCGATCCATTGCAGGTCATCAAGGAAGATCACGAGGGGATGCTCGCTGGTGGCTATCGCCTTAACAAATTTGAGAAACACATAATTGAAGCGATTCTGGGCTTCGGCTGCGCCTAATTCGGGAATTGCAGGCTGGGTTCCAATAACAAGTTCCAGATTCGGAATAACATCCGTCAATACCCTACCGATGCCTCTTACCGAACCCAGGATAATCTGTTTCCATCGGGTCAATTGCGCTTCGCTCTCCATCAGCAGGTGGTTCACAAATCCCGTAAACGCCTGTATCCAGGAAAAATACGGCACGTTGCGCTGAAGCTGGTCGAACTTGCCCGTGATGAAGTAGCCCCGTTTCTCCGCGGTAGGCCTTTGTATTTCCTTCACCAGCGCCGTTTTGCCGATACCGGCGTAGCCGGTTACGAGGAGCAGTTCTATCGCGCCCGCACTTACGCGCTCAAATGCTTCGAGCAATTGAGCCATTTCTTTTTCTCGACCGTATAATTTTTGAGGTATTCGCAACTGATCGGATGAATCCCCAGAGGCAAGTTCGAAAGTGACGATTATTCCCTTGTCTGCCAGTTCACGAAGGCATCTCTCCAAATCTGTCTTCAACCCCCAGGCGCTCAGGTAGCGGTCGTCGGCCATTTTTGCCATCAGCTTCATGACGATCAGGGAAACCGTCTCGGGAATATCCGGATTCAGCACGTTGGGCGGGATTGGAATCTTGGCGATATGACAGTATACCAGGCCCAACGCGTCATCCGCCTCAAACGGCAGCTTTCGGGTCAGCATCCGGTAAAACGTTACCCCGAGTGAGTAGAAATCGGTGCGATAGTCCACATAACGGTTCATCCGTCCTGTCTGCTCAGGGGAGATATACTCCAATGTTCCTTCAAGACCCGCCGGAGGTTGAGGGGTGACACTCCGCATAGGCATCTCATCGGCAAGGCCGAAGTCTATCAGATTGAGTTGTTTTGTCTGGGAGTTCCATATGATATTGGAAGGATTGATGTTCTTGTGGATGATCCGCTGCCTGTGCATCAATCCGACGGTTTCTGCGAGGGCAACCGCCAGCTCAAGAGATTCGGTGAGTGACAGAGGGGCCTGGTCCAGAATGCGATCAAGGGATTGGCCGCCGATATCTTCCATTACCATCATGAGCCCACCCCTATATTCCTCCAATCCGCGAACCTTCACAACGCCAGGTAAATTTAATTTGGATGTAATTTCAAACTCACGTCTGAATCGGGCAACTTCGTCCCTGGTAGCCACATCCGTCTTAAGAATTTTAAGCACGACCGGTTCCCCGTTCCCGGTTCGACGCCCGCGGCAGACCAGGGTGGACCCGATTTCTGCGAGTCTATCGGTGATTTTGTACTGTTTTATCCTGTTATACATCACATTCTCCCGCTGTTGTATGCCTAAGATTACGGCGCATTATTTAACTGCCTCCAAATCGGCATCCTGACTCTAAAACACGTCCCTATGTCGGGCGTCGATTCCCCACCTCCATCAATCCCTTGTTGTTCTGGGTGACTGTGGAACAGGAGATAACTCAGTTCTTTCTTCGGCATATCGACTATTTTTTCCTTTGCGCTTCCCTTGCTTGCCATTTCGATGCTGCCGGCCCGTCCTCTTACTTCCGATCTATCATCTCCCGTATCTTGACCAGCAATTCACTAGGCGATACCGGTTTCTGGAGCAACACCAGGTGTTCCTCGGCGATCCTTTTCCGCTGGATGACATCGTCGGTATACCCGCTGATGAAAAGGGTCTTTACGCCGGGGGTGATTCTGCATATCTCTTCATAGGCCTCTTTCCCGCTCTTCTTCGGCATGATCACATCGAGGAGCACCAGGGCTATGCGGTCTTTATTCTCCAGGAATTTATTTACGGTATCCGTTCCGTCCTGCGCTTCGATGACGGTATACCCGTACCTTTCCAACAAATCTCTATTCATTTTTCTGATAGGCCCATCGTCATCAGCCATAAGGATGGTTTCCGTCCCGCTTGGCAGTGAGGCCGGAGCGGCTTTTTCCGTTTCAATCCATTCTTCCCTGAGCATGGGAAGGTAGACCTGGAAGGTCGTGCCCTTTCCCGGTTCGCTAAAACAATGGATATTCCCGTTATGCTGCTGAACGATGCCGTATACGATCGACAGCCCTAGTCCCGTGCCCTTACCAACACCCTTGGTCGTGAAAAAGGGTTCGAATATCCGCTCCCGCGTGGCTTCATCCATCCCCTGCCCCGTGTCGGAGATCGAAATAACGGCAACCCTTCCGGACTTTCCAAATCTGTATCTATGAATAAATTCCTCTTCGATCTCCATCTGTTTCGTTTCCAGGGTCAAGGAACCACCGTCGGGCATGGCGTCACGGGCATTCGTGGCGAAGTTCATCAACACCTGCTCGAGCTGGCCGTAGTCTCCCATAACCATCAGTTTCGTGGGACAACAGTAGACGGTCGTATCGATATCCTCACCGATAAGCCGCAAGACCATCTTCTTCATGCCGTTGACGAGTTCGTTGATATCGAGAGGCCTTAGTTCGGCAATCTGTTTTCTTCCGAAAATGAGAAGCGCTTGTGTGAGATGGGCGGCGCGGTCGGTGGCAGAGCGTATTTCCCTCAGATAGGGCCGGATAGGATCATCCTCCGCCATGCCCATCTCCATTAGGGTGCAGTAACCGACCATGATGCTCAGGATATTATTGAAATCGTGGGCCACGCCTCCGGCTAGGGTCCCCAGGGCCTCCAGCTTCTGGGCGTGTCGGAGCTGTTCTTCCAGCTTTTTCCGCTCCGTTACGTCGCTGATGGTTTCGATAGCCGAGACCAAAGTGCCCGAGTCGTCGGTGATCGGATAGGATCTGATCTCAACATATTTCATGGCGCCGGAACGGTCCCGGTGCGTATGCGATACGATGTGCGGGGCTCCGGTCTCGAAGGTGTGCCTGACCGCGCAGATCTCCCCTTCCGCGTAGCACGGCCCATCCCGATAATGCGATATCTCGTAGCACAACCGGCCGACGATCTCTTCCGGGCTCAGCCCCGACTGGAAGCAGTAGGCCTTGTTCGCGGACAGGATCCGGTAGTTGCGATCCACCACGATAAAGCCTTCGTCGACTGTTTCGAGAATTTTCCTGATGAACGACTCGCTCTCGCGCAGCGAGGCTTCGGCCTGTCTGCGCTGTAGCTCCTGCCGATCTCTTTGCAGCCTTGCTGCCAAAATAGGTGCGATACTTCCGGCCACGGTTTCCAGCAGGGCCTGGTCCTTCTCGGAGTAAACACCTTCTTTATTGCCGGTAGCAATCAAACCGATGGTCTCGTCGCCGAAGATGATGGGCACTCCAAGGAAATTATCAAGGGGGATATGCCCCAAGGGTGTATGAAAAGGCCCGCTGGAGGCGACGGACTTCTTTTCCCTGATGGCCCTGCCCCAGAGACTGTTACCCCACGTCGAGGGAGGAAAGACGTAGGACTTGCCGGACACCCGGCATTCGCTCCAGGCTTCCCCCGTCAGGCTGGGGACGACGAGGTCCCCCGTTTCCGCCAGAAAGCCGAACATGCCGAGTCTGCTTTCCATCGCGGCCAGAACCGTTGCCAGGACCTTCCCAAACATCTCCTCGTCGGCCGCGGTCAGAAAGATGTCGGCGATCCGGTGCAGCATACTCTCTCTTCGCTCCCGCTCCTCGATCTGCACCTTCGCCTCTTCCAATTCCTTTATCTTCAGCTCCAGTTGCGCCGCAACGACCTCGCTGTATCGTTTCAGATATTCCGCTTCCGCTTCAACGAGCTCAAGGCCAACTTTTCTATCTTCTTTCCTGGACTGCAATATCCTCTCCACCTCCTCCCAAAGCTCCTTCGGCTCCTTCGGCTTGACGATGAAGTCATCGGCTCCGAGGGAAATCGCCAGCTTTACGTCCAGTTCCCCCCGATACGATGCGGAATAGAAGATAAACCGTATCGATTTGAGCGCTTCATCGGCCTTGACCCGCCTCAGAAACTGAAACCCGTCCATGACCGGCATCAGAGCGTCGGAGATGATGAGGTCCGGTGGGTTCGCCGACGCAGTCAGAAGGGCCTCCTGACCGTTTTCCGCCTCCATGACCTCATGGCCGTGCCGCTCAGCAATGTAGCGGAGAAGCTGGCGGTCGTCCGGCATATCGTCCACAATTAGGATCTTCATCGGTATCCCTTTCGGAAAAAGTGTTTAGTTCTTCTCCCAATTAATTGGGAGAAAGGGGCCAAGGATTCCAGGATTCAAGGGTTCAAGTGAAAGGCAAGGAAGTTAAACCCCTTGAACCTTAGAATCTTCGAATCCCGGAATCCTTGAATCCTATTTTCGAACTAAGACCTCTTGTCCAGAATCGTCTGAATATGGTCGACGATGGTCAGCGGGTCGATCGGTTTTTCGAAATAGCCGTTGCATCCGACATCGAGTATCTTTTCCATATCGCCACGCATGGCATAGGAGGTAACGGCAATGATCGGCACCACCTGTTCGGCGCTGGAGGCCCGTATTCGCTGCGTTGCTTCGAGCTCATCGATGCCCGGGAGTTGGACGTCCATGAGAATGAGAAACGGTTTTTCGAGGAGGGCCCGTTCGACCCCTTCTTCGCCCGTTGAGGCGGAGATCACTGTGTAGCCGGCCCTCTCCAGCGCATAGGAAATAAGGCGCAGGTTGTCCTCATTGTCTTCAACGACGAGCACTTTTTTCATTGAATCCCTCCTCCCGCTGCACCGGGATCCGCAGGGAAAATCGCGAGCCTTTCCCGAAGCTGCTCCGGACCTCCACATCACCCTGCAGAAGTTCGTTGGTGATTTTGCGCGTCAGGTACAGTCCGAGCCCCGTCCCCTTGACGCTCATCGTGGCAGGCGTCTTTAGCCGGACAAAGGCGCCGAACAATTGCCCCAGGTCCTCCTCCCTAATCCCTATACCGGTATCCTCAACGAGAAGTTCTACCATCGTCCTCGCGCGTCCTGCGCCGCCCGATGAGAGAACACGCGCCATCATTTTGACGGAGCCGCGCTCCGTAAACTTCACGGCGTTGCTGATCAGGTTGATCAGGCACTGACTGAGCCTTCTTCGGTCGGTCCACATTTTTTGATGGTGCGGTTCGATGGTCAACTCCAGCCCTTTGTCGTGAGCCTCTTTAATGAAAAGCGCTGCGGTTTCAACCATTACGTCGTAGAGGTCGAATGCCTCGTGGGAAGTTTCCATCTTCCCGGCTTCGACTTTCGACACATCGATGACGTCGTTGATGAGGGCCAGAAGATATCTACCGGCCCTGAGAACCGTTTCCAGGTTCTTCCGCTGTTCTTCGTTGAGCGGTCCGAGCCACTCTTCACACAGGATGCTCGAAAAGCCGATGATGGAATTGAGCGGCGTGCGCAGTTCGTGGCTCATGGAGGCGATAAACATCGATTTCAGCCGATCCAGTTCCCGGAGCTTGGCGTTGGCCTGTTCCAGTTCAGCCGTCTTTTCGTTCAGGTCCTCGACGATATTCATAAGGGCCATCTGGCTGTTCCGCAGTTCATCACTCTTTTTTTCCAGTTCAATGGTTCGCTGCAGCACCCGTTGTTCCAGTTCTTCGTTCAGCTTGCCTAAGGCCTCGTCCACCTGTTTTCGTTCCGCAATTTCCCAGGCAAGATCGGCAAGAAGTGAAATGGCTTCCACGTCTTTTTCCACATAATTGGCTGGCTTGTTGCCTACGCCGAGGATGGCTTTTATTGTTTTCCCTCGTAATACAGGCACAACAAGCTCGCGGACTACCTCAGCATGACCCTCCGGCAACCCTTTACGATGAGGAAGCGAGGTGTAATCGTTATGGATAACCGGTTTTCGTTGATATACACAATCAACCCAGACGCCTGCTTCGGTTATGGCATAATGCCTTCCCTTTCCTTCCGCCCTGCAGAAGTTCTTTTTTGTACTTGTGGACCAATTCTGGAGGGTGAGAGATTTTTGATCCTCTTTCACGAAATGATAAAAACCAATAAGGCTATCGGTAAGGTTCTGCGCTTCATTCAGTGTTTCCTCAAGCAATTCATCCAAGGAATGGGTAACCGCAAATTGCATCAGGTGCCAGCGTGAGGCATTTATCGCATAATTACGCTTGCGTTCAGTGATATCGCGCAGGGTTGACCGGCTAAAAAGGATATCTCCAAGGTCACCGCGCACGGATGATACATTTAGACTGACATCTAATTTTGAGCCGTCTTTTTTTTGTAATTGGAGTTCTTTATCACAAATCGTTCCCGTTTCAACGAATAATTTGAAAGTTTTTTTTACTTCTTCCAAACAATCGGGGTGATATATTTCAAATACTGGTCGCCCGAGGATCTCTTCTTTGGAATACCCCAAGGTATTCGCCAGGGTGTGGTTACATTTTTCAATCAAAGCTGTTTTGGCACTGACTGAAACATACATATCCGGGGCGTTTTCATAAAGATCACTATAGTTGGCTTCTGATTCTTTTAACGCCTCCTCGGCCCGCTTGCGATCGGTGATGTTGGTGACAATCCCTTCAATGGCGATGATGCGGCCCCCGTCGTCACGGATCAGAATGTTCCGCTGGTTTATCCATCGTATCTCCCCGGACTTATGGATGATCGAGAACTCATAGGTCGGGGGCATATCCCCTCGCAAAAGTCTCGACCACTGTTCCTCAAAATACTCCTGCCAATCCGGGGGGATGACATTGCGTATCAATTGCGGTGTGCCATAGAATTCCTCCGGAGCGTAGCCGAAGATCTCAGTAGATGCGGGGCTCACATATTCATAGCGACCGTCCGGCAACGACATGCGATAGATAACATCCCTAGCGTTTTCCGCAAGGCGTCTGAACCGTTCTTCGCTTTCCCGCAGGTCTCGTGTCCGCTCTTCGACATTACGGTCGAGATCCCTGTTCTGGTCTTGAAGCGCACATAAAAGAGAAATATTGTCCATCCTTGACACGATCATTTCTGTGACGCGATGAAGCATGTCGGCAACATTGGGCAAACGGTCTGCGGCTTTATCATCTCCAAAAAAGAAGAGATTTGCCTCAGAGAATCTGCTCTTGAATGGAATCCCTATTGCGGACAAAGGAATGAACCTACCAGCCTTCTCTTTAAAAGATATTCCGGTTTGCCGGCATTCATTCTTACTCAGAAAATAGTGACCGGCATTAAGTTGCTGCATCATAGTTTCAGGAAGATCAATAGTCCGGCTGCTCATGTCTTCCCCGGTAAAAGAAAGATAGGACTTGAAGATAATGGCCTTGTTGCCGGTTAGAGAACAACAGGCGCAAAAGGGGATATCTTTCAGAACAGATATCCTCTCCAGACCGGACTCCAGCACCTGCCCGATTTCTTCTGCTCCGCTAATCTGCTCAGCGATGAGACCGAGAAGCAAGGTGTCTTCAGCCCGTTCGGCCAACTGATCATTTTCCATTTGCAGGATACGGACTTTTTCTTCCAGTTCCTGTATTTTTTGTATGAGATCAGCCTGTTGTGGCATGATCTCTCCTGATAAAATCAATAATCTCCTGCGCTATCCGCTCCGGTTCATCTTCCTGGATGAAATGTCCGCCGGTGGAAATCCGCACCAGCCTGCTGCCCAGGATCTCACTATGGAGCTTTTCTGAAATAGTAGCACTAAGATAGGGATCAGCGTCGCCCCGTATGATAAGCACCGGGATCTTCAGTCGACGGAGATCTTCCTCAATCTCCATGAGGTTGTGATTGTCAAGACATTTGGCAAAATGCATAAAGGCCTTTCTACCCTCAGTGGTCTGCATAGGCTTTATGAAAAGGCCCATCAATTCATTTGTCACCCTGTCCTTATGATAAATCCCCCTTTTCACAATAAGCTTGAACGTGCCGAGATCAAGGGATGCCATCAGAAACTGCCTTACAATAGGTGTGCGGAGGGCGACAATGGGCTGAACAGGCCAAAAATCATAGGCCACGGTATTGATCAGCGTCAGGTCATAGATCATCTCAGGATGACGGACAGCAAAGATTTGTCCCATCCCCCCGCCAAGATCATGGCCCACGAAATGGCATTTACCGAGCTCCAGCTTTGAAATGAACTCATACAATCTCTCAGCATGGTCTTTGATCGCATAGGAGACATCAAGCGGCTTGTCTGAATCTCCGCATCCGAGCAAGTCGATGGCTATCACGTCATATTCCTTTGAAAGGATGGGGATAATCTTCCTCCAGATAAATGAATAAGTAGTAATCCCATGAACCAGCAGAACAGGCTCGCCCCTGCCCACCCGGAGATAGGCCATGGCATGCCCCGAAATCTTAAGTGTGTTTTTATAACCACTCTGAACCACTGACTTATTCCGACAACCGGCTTCTGGATTCTTGTTTTTCAT
Organism: uncultured Thermodesulfobacteriota bacterium; assembly: GCA_964627515.1. Taxonomy (GTDB): domain Bacteria; phylum Desulfobacterota; class RBG-13-43-22; order RBG-13-43-22; family RBG-13-43-22; genus RBG-13-43-22. The sequence goes on from CAZVHO010000005.1 coordinate 45,694, forward strand.
CTTTTTTCTTTCTGCATTGTGACTTCTGGATTTTGTTTATTTTCCAGCGATTTGATCCGTTGCTTCAGTTCGATCATTCTGAGCTCCCTGCCAATGAATATCTTATTCATTCTCTCCAGTTCCACATTCTTTCTCTCCAACTCGACCGTTCGGTCATTCACCCGCTCTTCGAGTTCGGTGTTGAGACGGCGCAATTCTTCCTCCTTCTTGCTCAATTCCTGTTCCGCCCGCTTGCGCTCGATGCGGGCTCTCAGGACCATGATGCCGAAGGCCAGATCGCCTGCCAGTTCCTCCAGAAGCCGTATTTCGTCCGGGGTGAAGGCATTGGGCTCGGTAGAATAGATGGTGAGAGTTCCGAAGGTGTTATTGCTTTCGTCCTTCATGGGGAGGGCGATAATGGATCGATAACCTCGCTGCAAGGCGTTGTCGCGCCACAGGGCGGCTTTTGCCTCTGTCGCGAAATCCTGGATGCAATCGGTTTTTCCGGTCCGTATTGCAATGCCGCTGGGGCCGCGCCCCCGTTCCGTATCGGCCCAGGTGAGCCTGGCTTCCGCGAGATACCCCTCCTCGACACCGGCCCAGGCGACAGGGCGTATGGTCTTGGCCTCATCGTTTTCGGCATATCCCACCCAGGCCATGCGGTAGCCCGCTTCATCGCAAATGATCCGGCAGATGTCGTTCAGCAGGGTCTGCTCGTCATCAGCCTTCATGAGCGTCTGGTTGCAGTTGCTCATGGCTCTTAGCTCGCGGTTTAGCCGATGCAGTGCCTCCTCGGCCCGCTTGCGGTCGGTGATGTCGCGAACGAGTGAAAAGAGGAGGCGTGTTCCCTTCAACTCCACGACGCGGGTGCTCACCTCCACCGGAATGCTCCGGCCATCTTTGGCAATCTGTGCCGTCTCGAAGATCGCGTGGCCGTCTTGCAGAAGCCGCTCCATGGCCTTTGCAATCCTGTCATGGTAACGGGGATCGTCGAGTTCCAGTGGGCTCAGCCTGGCAAGTTCTTCCTTGCTGTATCCGAGCTGTCTGCAGGCCAGCTCATTGACTTCTATAAAAGGACCGGGCATTCCGTCTTCTTTGATCTCATGAATAAACACAGCGTCGTTGGCGCATTCAATCAGAGCCCGGTATCTCTCTTCGCTGGCGTGCAATTCGGCGGTACGTTCCCTGACTTTTCCCTCCAAAGTGTCCTGGGACTTCCGAAGCGCTTCTTCCGCCTGTTTGAGGTCTCTGAAGATGAGGTCGAAGGGCTCCTTAAGTCCGGTGACGAGAATGGCCCGGTAGATGAGGTAGAAAGCCGCCAGCTTGGCAAAATGGCCGACCAGGTTGGCAAAGCCATAAACACTCACGTAGGCGGTGAACGATATTTCGGAAAGGACCGTGCAGACAATTGAAGAGGCGGTGAGGAAGAAAACCCTGTCGTTGAAATAGTTCCGTTTCCTGGAAAGGAGATAAAGTGAGACCAAAAGGAGAGCGGATATCAGATATTCACTGCTGATTTTAAAAAAAGTGAGCCCCTTCCCTTCTATGAAGCAGTCCGGGAAATTGCCGGAGTATACCATCGCCATGAGGGCCGAGACCACCGCGGCATATCCTCCGAAAATAGCGCGATTATCAACCCGACGGTCCATGAAAAGCGGCGCTGCCAAGAGAGTGACCGCCTGCAGATAGCGCGCGGCTATCCAGAGTTGAGTCGGCAGGTTCGCGCCAAAGCCTGGGAATACGTTCATTCCCTTGTAAGCCAGGGTATGGAGCAGATCAATCAGGGCGATGAAGGCGTAGCCGATGCCGAGAAGCTTGAGATAGTTATTTACCAGGTACTGGCCTGTGTTCCAGGTAAGGATAAAAATAGAAAAGGCCACGGCAATGGTGGTGATCTCGATGAGACTGTGGAACAGGAGATAACTGTAGAGGCTGCTGAGATAAAGCCCCAGGGTTATGGCCGTGATGAAGCCGATGTAAAGGAGTTTTTTTGACTGGTCGTTATCGGGCACCTTCATCCTCCATTCCTCGCACGTTGCCCATTCCGCTTCCATCGTGTCGGCAACACCCTCTTCGATCGGGGGATGGATTGGTTTTTATTGACTCTATCCGGTGAAAGGATCATATTTGTTTTACCTGCCTCGGATTATGCTATTGCTGAATAAAAAAACCCCATCTCTCTTTTGAGAAATAGGGTCTATCATTCTTTCACAGGAACTCCTTTATCAAAGGGTTGCCATCAGAAATAATTTTTTATTATTTTAATAAGTTATTATCTTTTAATTAGCCAAAAGTCAATAAATTTCAAATCGTTTTGTCGAGTAGCGTTTGAGCGGGCACGAGACCGTCAGACCCAATGCCGTTAACTTAAGACAACCCGAACCATGGCCATCTCTTGCTCGGTGGACCTGAAACCGACAACTTCAGACTCAAATCGATTCGGCCCCCAAAAAACGTCCTTGCGAAAGGAGAGGAAAAATAATAAAATGTGCCCCTGTTTGAAACCATAAAAAGCCCGCTTTTAAAGTGACCCCGTCAGACCGATCATGGATGACTCCTTTAGAGCGGTCAATAATCGATACGATTAAGTTTATTTACTTTGGAAGGCAGGAGGCGTTGGAAGTGAAGAAATAGATTAATTTAATATAAGGAGACGGTCATGGAAAAACCCTGGTACAAATTGTGGCCCGGTATCTACCCCAAGTCCCTGAACTACTATGAAGGCAGCATCGTTGATTTCTTTGAAGCCAGCGCCCGGAAATTTCCGGATCGGAAGGCTTTGATCTTCATGGAAAAGGCCATGACCTACGGGGAGCTCTTCGACCAATCCCTGAGGCTGGCCACGGCCCTGGCCGACCTGGGCATAAAAAAGGGGGATCGAATTGCCCTTTTCATGCCCAATTGCCCCCAGTTTGTGGTTTCCTATTACGGCGCCCTGAAAATCGGGGCCATCCTGACCATGTGTTCCCCCCTGAACAGTGAAGAAGAACTCAAGTACCAATTGAACGACTCCGGGGCCGAGACCATCATTACCCTCAAGCTCAATCTCCTGCTGGATAAGTTGCTGAAGGTGAAGGACCAAACCGGAATCAAACAACTGATCGTTTCCGGTCTGGATGAAGCCCTGCCCTGGGCAAAAAAACAGGCCTTCCTGCTTTTTAAGAAAAAAAATATTGCTCCCCTTCAAAGGGATCCCGGGGCTGGAATATTTTTTTTCAAGGATCTGATCGAAAAATACTCGCCCAGCCCGCCACCGGTGAAAATCAATGGCAAAGAAGATGTTGCCGTTCTGGCTTATACCGGCGGGACCACCGGGCTTCCGAAAGGGGCCATGATCACCCACTACAATACGATCGTTAACGTCTCGCAGGTGATGAACTGGATGGCCCCGACATTGGCCAATGAGATCATAGAAAGCCCGGCGCCGGATAACTTCAATTCCCAGGGCCGCCATTACATGATTGTCAATGTGGTCCCATGGTTTCATGCCATGGGCACGATCGGCTACCTGAACAACCCCATCTTCGGGGGGATGACCATTTACGTGTTGCCGCGATTCGATGCCGACGAGTATCTGAAGATCGTTAAAAAATACCCCATTGACGGCATGGGAGGAGCGCCCCCCATCTATACCGCTTTGTTGAACCATCCCCATTTTTCCCAATACGCCCCTTATTTTAATAAAGTCAAATTCGCCGGGAGCGGAGCCGGTCCGTTACCGGTCGAATATTTAAACCGGATGCAAGAAGTGGTTGGGGGAGTTTTTATCGAGGCTTACGGTATGACTGAATGCACCATGGGGATCTGTTTCAATCCAGCGGAGAAATCGGCTGTGCGTAAACCAGGTTCCGTTGGCGTCCCGATCTTTGATTCGGAGATCAAGATCGTTGATCTGCTGGACGATACCAAGGAAATGCCCATCGGCCAGGAAGGAGAGATACTCCAAAAAGGCCCCCAGGTCATGAAAGGTTATTGGAACAAACCCGAGGAAACGGCTAAGACCTTGAAGGGAGGATGGCTTCACTCGGGTGATATCGGCCGTATGGATGAAGACGGCTATCTTTATATCGTCGACCGTATCAAGGATATGATCAAATATAAGGGCTATAACGTTTTTGCCAGAAATCTGGAAGAGATACTTTACCGTCACCCCAAGATCAAAGAGGCCGCGGTCATCGGGATTCCCGATCCGGCCGTTACCGAATATCCCCGGGCTTACATTGTCCTGAATCAGGGCGAGACCGCTACGGCCGAAGAAATTATGGGGTTTATTAATTCCCAGGTGGCCGGTTATGAAAAAGTCAGGGAGGTGGTCTTTCGCCAGGGACTTCCCATAAGCCTGGCCGGAAAGGTCTTAAAAAGAGAACTTAAAAACGAGGCCTTGGCCGAAAAGGAAACCAAACGAAGCAAATCAGATTGAAGATATTGGGGATATACAAACATTTTCCTTGACCATTCTTTCCTTTTTATTTTAGTTAAGGTATTAAACCGCCATGCCCCGCCTTTTGGGGCATGGCACCACGAAGCATGAAAATAGGCTCCTTGGAAGACGGATGCTATTTTCGTACTAAAGAATCTGAATCTATCATCAAGGATAAAAAGTGAAACTTTCCACAAAAATTCGTTATGGCGTTCGGGCCCTTTGTGACATGGTTACTAATGCTACTGAGGCCCCGGCACAAATTAAGGATATTTCTAAAAGAGAATCGATATCGGCCAGATATATTGAACAAATATTTCACAAACTCAAAAAGGCCGGAGTTATCCGAAGCGTCCGGGGTCCTGCGGGTGGATATTTACTGACCAAGAAACCCAACGAGATCAGTGTAGGGGATATCATCAGGGCTATTGAAGGGAAAGATATACAACTGGTTTCCTGCCTGGGCCGTCATAAGGGATCAATAAAAGTATGTGACCAATTGGAAACCTGTGCTTCAGCCAGGGTATGGGAAGAGGCTTCCAGGAGGCTGATGAATTATTTTAATAAAGTTACCATTGAGGAAATTTGTGAAGGCACAAAAAAGATTTAAAACACGAACCAAACCGTAGGCATTAACCTTCGCCCACCTCTCTTTTCTGTAGGCAAAACCCTCCAAAAAACATTTCGGAAAATACTCTCCTTTATAAATACTAAGGCATTTTTTTCCTGGTAATCGGCCTGCTCGTAAAAAAATTCACCATCCCCTAATTTCGATAATACCGGAGCCCAGGGGGGCAAACATATCCTGTCTTCGGAGAGTTCCGATGAATGGTGGTAATTTTGACGGGTCAATAAATGGGACCATATTGCTTTTTTCTTTACCAATTTAATAGTCAATAATCCAACAGAAAAATTAAAAATATCAACAATTTTTGTCAAATAAGACAATTTTTTACCTTTCCCTAATCTTCCCAGTAAGCAATATCCTTGTAATTAATTGAATTTATTTTTCATAACCCAAAATGAGTGTCTGGTATGTTTATTGCTGTCGAAACATACCTGATCATTACAGTAGGATATATGAATTATTAACAAAGAAAGGATGCTTTATGAAGAAAGAGTATTACGGAGCAGCAGTAATCCTAATCCTGTGTGCCGCAGCGTTTTTTTCGGTTTCCGGCAGCGCAACCGGGTCGGCCGCCCACACCAGGCTGACCTGGCAGGGTTCCCAGACCTGTCTGACCTGCCATGCAGCCGAGGCCCAGGAAATGCACGGCTCCAGTCACTACCAATGGTCCGGACCGGCGTTGTACACCGTCAACGGCCCCGATACCCAGGGCAAGATGTACACGGCCTTTAACAGTTACTGCATCGCTATTCTGGGCAACTGGAACGCCTGTGGTTCCTGCCATGTCGGTCTTGGCGCCAAGCCTGATCCAACCCCGACCCCGACCCAATTGCAGAATATCGATTGTCTCACCTGCCACCAGAAAGATTACAAACGTAAGAAGGTCAATGGTGTCTTTGTTCCGGACACGGTCAACATGACCATCACCATGGATCAGGCCGTCCAGACGGTCCATAGACCGGTACGGTCCAACTGCCTCCAATGCCATGCCAAAGGCGGCGGGGGCGACAACAACAAACGGGGAGACATGACTCTGGCCCATGGGACCACGACCGATCGAAATTTTGATGTCCACATGGCCAGCACCGGGGGCAATCTCACCTGCCAGCAGTGCCATATTACCCAGAACCATCGTATCGCCGGACGGGGATCGGACCTCCGACAAACCGACCTGGACGTGGCCATGAGTTGTTCTACGGCCACCTGTCATCCGAACAAGACCACCTCAACCGGTCATGTGACCGCCGATGTCAACCGTCACGTGGGCCGTGTGGCCTGCCAGACTTGCCATATCGCCACTTACGCCAGGAATGCGGCCGACACGACGGCCACTGAATCGACGGAGGTCTACCGCGACTGGCGGGTTCCGGAGTGGAATGCGACGTTGAGTCGTTATGAGCCGACCATCACCCGGGGCGGCGATTTGAAACCGGTCTATCGATTCTGGAACGGCACCAGTTGGAACTACAGTCTGAATGAGCCGGCCTGGCTGGATACAGCCACCGGGGCTTACGCGACTTCCCGGCCGGAGGGGGCCATCAACGACCTTCCGAGCAAGCTGTTCCCCTTCAAGTACAAGAAGGCCGTCCAACCCATAGCAGACACCCCGGGGGTGCTGGTAGCCGTTGATACGGCAATCTATTTTTCAACCGGGGTGTATGACAATGCCGTCAAGGCCGGATTGACCAATATGGGGTATGCTTCCACCATTCCTTACCGGGATGTGGAGACGGATACCTTTCAGTTGATCACCCATGAAGTCATGCCCAAAGGTAATGCTCTGACCTGCACCCAGTGCCACACCACCAGTGCGACCCAGATGAACCTGAAAACCCTGGGATATGCCATGAAGGGCACCCAGGCCACGACTTGTACCCAGTGTCA
>CAZVHO010000005.1:52704-68650 GCA_964627515.1 uncultured Thermodesulfobacteriota bacterium
GGAGTACCGGACCTATCCGTAAAGAACTCCCTTGATTTCGAAGGCGTGGGGGTGAATTCGACAAAGCGGAAGGAACTTAAGGTCAGCAACCGGGGAAAGGCTACCCTGGCAGTGACCAAGGTCGAGGTGATCGGCACGGACGCCGGGGCTTTCAAGCCCTTAGCTACGGCCTTCAACGTCAACCCCGGGGCCGAATATATGCTGCGGATTGATTTCAAACCAACAGCCAAACGGTCTTACCGGGCAACCCTCAGGATCCATTCTAATGATCCTGATACACCTCTCAAGGACGTAGTCCTTACGGGTACGGGGACCAGGTAACCCCTTACCTTATCTTCAGACCTGAACAAAAGGGGAGCCGAAGAGGCTCCCCTTTTTTATTTTTTGATCAGATAAGCGCTTAATACTCATATTACAATCACTTCAATTCCGCCCAGTTATTCCCTTCTGAAATCTGAACCGTCAAAGGGACCCGGAGGGGAAGAACCTCTTCCATGATCTCACGGATAATCGTTTTCAGGAAGGGCATTTCCTTTTCCGGACCCTCAAAAACCAACTCATCATGGACCTGGAGGAGCATCCGGGATTGCATCCTTTCCTGATGAAGGGTTTTATGGATGTCAATCATGGCCTTTTTGATCAGATCGGCCGCAGTTCCCTGGATCGGCGTGTTGATGGCGGTCCTTTCAGCGAATTGCCGGACCGCCCGGTTGGAGCTGTTGATGTCATCTATATGCCGGCGGCGGTTGAACAGAGTGGTGACGCTCTTCATCCGCCTGGCCTCGGCCAGTGTATCTTCAATATACTGTTTCACCCCACGGTATTTTAAAAAATACTGGTCGATCATGGCCTGGGCCTCCCGGTTATTGATCCCTAATTCTTTGGAAAGCCCGAAGGCACTCATCCCATAGAGGATACCGAAATTGATCACCTTGGCCTGGCGGCGCATTTCGGCCGTAATTTCTCCAGGGGGGCAATTGAAAAGTTCGGCCGCCGTCCGGCTATGGATATCCTGTTCCTCCCGGAAGGCCTCGACAAGGGTTTCATCCTCGCTGTAATGGGCCAGGATGCGCAGCTCAATCTGGGAATAGTCGGAAGAGAGCATCTTCCAGCCCGGTTCAGGGATGAAGGCCTGACGAATCCTTCTGCCCTCTTCGGTCCGGATCGGGATATTTTGCAGATTGGGTTCACTGCTGCTCAAACGGCCGGTGGCCGTGATGGTCTGGTTAAAAGAAGTGTGCAGGCGTCCGGTCCGGGGCAGGATCAGCCTGGGCAGGGCGTCGATATAGGTGGATTTGAGCTTACTCAAGGTGCGATAATTCCAGACCTCGGCCGCCAGGGGATGGTTCAGGGATAAATCCTTGAGCACTTCGGCATCCGTGGACCAGTGAGTCCGGCCTTTGGTCTTTTTCCCCTGGGGAAGCTTGAGCTTTTCAAAAAGGACATAGCCTAATTGCTGAGGGGAATTGATATTAAAACGCTCCCCGGACAACTGATAAATCCGCTCTTCGAGCTGAAATAATTTGACCTCCACCTCTTTGGAAAATTGGGCCAGGGCCTGCGCGTCCACCCGGACCCCGTTCATTTCCATCTCGGCCAGGACAGGAACCAGGGGCATTTCCATTTCATAGAAGAGTTCGTCCAACCCTTCTTGTTCAAGGAGGGGGGCCAGTTTCCCGGCGCAGGCCAGGGTGACTTCGGCATCTTCGGCCCCGTATTCAATCGCCTGGTCCACCGGCACTTCGCTGAAATTCCTGGCCTTGGCCCCTGTCCCGACCAATTCCTTAAAAGTAGTCAGGCGGCGGTTACATTGATCCAGGGCGATCTGGGTCAGATTGTGGGTCCTTCGGGAAGGATTCAGAAGATAGGAAGCAATCATGGTATCAAAGGCATTCCCCAGGTAATCGAGACCGTAACGCTTCAGGATGATCCATTCATATTTGATATTCTGACCGATCATTTCAATACCGGGATCTTCGGCAACCCCCTTGAGCAGACCCAGGACCTCGGACAGGACCAGTTGTTTGGGGGCACCTAAATAGACATGCCCCACCGGGCAATAGACCGCATGGCCCTCTTCATAAGCCAAGGCGATCCCCACGATCTCGGCCTGCATGGGATCTTCGGAGGTGGTCTCCAGGTCGAGAGAAACCCGCCCGGCCTTCTTTATTTTTTGAACAAAGGCGACCAGGTCCTGCCAGTCGGTAATACCCCTATAGATTCTCTGAGACGGTTCTTCCAGGAACTCCCCTCCCCCCAGGTCTTCGATAAATTTTTTAAAGCCCAGTTCCTGAAAGAGCTTTTTTAAATGGGGCTTGTCTTTGGGTTGAATTTGAAGGTCTGCGGGAGAAAGGTCTAAAGGGACCCTGGTATCCAGGGTGACTAATTCTCTGGAAAGCAAGGCCTGATCCTTATATTGGAGGAGTTTTTCTTTCAATTTCAGAGGGGTCACCACTGTGGACGGGTCCAGGAGGTTTTCCAGCGATCCATGGGCCTGAATCAGTTTTACGGCCGTCTTCTCCCCGATGCCGGGCACACCGGGTACGTTATCGCTGCTGTCGCCGGCCAGGCCCATGATATCCACCCATTTTGCCGGGCTGGTGCCGAATCGGTCCTGCACTGTTTTCAAATTAAAAACCTGATCTTTCAAGGTATCCCACATACAAATATGGGGAGAAATCATCTGCATCAGGTCTTTGTCTCCGGAAACGATGACCACTTCAAACCCTTTGCCCTCGGCCTCTTTGGCCAGAGTGGCGATGACATCGTCGGCCTCAACACCCTCTTTTTCCAGAATCGGCAGGCCGTAGTAACGGCTGATCTCTTTGATGTACGGGATCTGGACGACCAGGTCATCAGGCATGGATGGCCGATGGGCCTTGTATTCGGTGTAAAGTTCATGTCGAAAAGTCGGCCCTTTGGCATCAAAGACCACGGCCAGATGCTCGGGTTTCTCCTGTTCGATGATTTTGCGGATCATCTGGACAAAACCGAAGACGGCTTGAGTAGGCATCCCCTTAGGACTGGAAAGGTGTCCTATGGCAAAAAAAGCCCGGTAGATATAAGAGCTGCCGTCGATCAGGTAGAGCTTGGGTCTGTCGGTCATAGGAAGGCGTCCTTAACAGGGAATCGGAAAGGAACGAGCAATTTCCCTGATCCAATCTTTTGAATTAGTTGTATTTTGTTTTTTTTAAGGTTATGATTATCCTTTTTTAACCGAACCATATCAAAAGAGACAAGATAAAGCAAATATCATGAGCATTATAAAAGTGGTCAATAAATATAAAATAGGTGAAGAGCCCAGTGATTTCTCTTTCTGGCAATCCAAATCCTATAAAGAACGGATTGATGCCTTAGAACAAATTCGTCAGGAATATAACGAATGGAAATATCATGCTGAACAAGGATTTCAACGAGTTTATAAAATTATTAAACGAAAAAAAGGAGAGTAGATTATGGAAAATCGTTTCGAAGCGGGCCTGGCCTTTTCTGTTGCCGCCTGGCCCCTGAATCCCCAAAAATCAACGCTGGTCTTTATTCACGGCTCCGGCGGTTCAAATATCCTTTGGGACAACCAGGTAAAAACCTTCGGTGACCGGGCCAACCTTCTGGCCCTGGATCTGCCGGGCCATGGGGGAAGTCCGGGGACCGCCTTTTCGACCGTACCCGAATATACCAGGGCGGTTATGGCCTTTATTGACGAATTGAAAGTCCCGAAGCCTATTCCTGCCGGTCTGAGCCTGGGAGGGGCCATTACCCTGCAACTCCTTCTGGATTATCCGGAACGTTTTCCAGCCGGTGTGCTGATCGGTACCGGGGCCAAGCTGAAGGTGATGCCGATGATCTTTGAAACCATAGAAAAAGATTTCCCGGCCTTCGTGGCCTCCAGCAAACAGATGACCATTTCCAGGAAGACCGATCCGGCCCTCATCCAACCCCTTTTGGATAGTAACCTGAAAAGCCCGCCGCAGGTGACCTTCGGCGACTTCCAGGCCTGCGACCGGTTTGACGTCCGGCAACGGCTGGCCGAAATCAAGGTCCCGGTCCTGGTGGTAAGCGGTGAGGACGATCTGCTCACCCCCCCCAAATATGCCGAGTATTTGGCCGCTAACATCACCGGGGCCAGGCGTGTCCATATCATGGATGCCGGCCACCTGTTGCCCCTGGAAAAACCTGAGGAATTGAATCAGGCACTGATTGCCTTTCTGGATGAAAACGGCTTGGGTTGAGAGAGCGGGGACACTTTTTAAAAATCTTGCCTTTGTGTTGCAGAGGTAACACATAAAAGCATGAAAACAGCGACAAGGAGCCCTAATGATACCGAAAGTTGGTCTGGCCCTGGGCGGCGGTGCGGCCAGGGGCCTTGCCCATCTCGGCGTGCTTAAAGTTTTTGAAGACGCCAAGATTCCCTTCCATATCATAACCGGCACGAGCCTCGGCGCCTTGATCGGAGGACTTTATGCTTCCCAACCGGACGCCGGTTATTGGATGGGGCGGGTCGAACAATTCCTCGGCAGCTTTCAGTCACGAAGGACCCGTTTGGAGTTCATCCGCAAACTGGAAAAGGTTGATGATCATTGCGGATTTTTTACCGATATGGCCAATCTGGTTCGCAAGAGTTTTTTCTGGGGTGTTACCGCCACCAAATCGGCTTTCATTTCCGAATTTGACATTTCGGTAAGGTTATGATAACAAACATCCCGGCGGAGAAAAGCCGGAAGCTGAAATTTTTCGACTACCAAAGGAACGGCGTTACCATCAGATGGAAGAGACAATTTTTAAACCTATTAAAATAACACCAAATTTTTATCAACTGGGCACCCCTTCTTTTCCGGTCTATTTGTCTATGGGGGAAGTAGGCATGATTATTGAGGGGGGAACCGGACCGACTTTTAATATTATTGTCAATCAAATCACGTCACTCGGCATCGATTTAAAGCAGATCCAATATGTGGTGTTAACCCACACCCACGCCGACCACATCGGTGCCGTACCGCACTTAAAGCGTTCCTGGCCGCACTTAAAACTCATGTCCAGCCCCGTAGGCGCAGAGATTCTGAAAACCAAAGAGTTGTTTAAAGAGTTTCTGATGGTTGACCTGAGCATTGCTCAACTCATGAAGGTGCGCGCGGAGGTTGATCGATTACCCGCCCCCCTCGAAAACTATGGTTTTGAGGTGGACACGGTGATACAGGAAGGGGACCGGATAGAACTTGGCGCCGGGATTGTCTGGCAGGTTCTTGATACACCAGGCCATTCCCCTTGCCATGTCTCCCTTTATGGAGAGAAAGAAGATATACTGGTCGCAGGGGATGCTACCGGATTCTATGTTCCGGAGAAAGATGCCTTCTGGCCCAACTATTTTAATTCCCTCGAGGCTTATTGCGAGAGTATTCGAAAACTGTATACCCTGCCGGCCAGACTGGCCGCCCTTAGCCATAATGGTGTGATCCAAAGCAATGTGCCAGGTTACCTCCAAAAGGCGATGCGCGCAACCGAGAATTACCACAAGGAGCTATTGCATATGCTGGAAAGAGGCCTGCCCAAGGAAAAGGTGGCCCTCGAAAAGGCTCGATTTGTTGACAGCCTGACCGACATCCAGCCCTTTAAAGTAATGTATGATCTGTGCAGACTCCTGATCAAACAGTCCCAAACAAAGAGTTTGGCCCTGTCATTTTCCCTCCCGGAGGTCGCTGGGATGGACCGTGGATCTGATTTCGAGGGAAAAGAGACCTCGGCAAAAGTCGGGGGCCGGGAGATATCGGCCAAGCCGTTCGTTGAAAGGACCAAGCCCTTGTCCCTCCATGAACGACTTGGTCTGCTGGCCCTTATTGATGAGGGTATGCGGCGAGGCCTGGCTGAGGCCCCTGTCTTTACAGATCTTTTCAGTGATCTATGGGATCTGGTCAATGCCACGGCCTCGGGCAGTAAGATAAATCGGTTTAAACCGGACCATTCCCAGAACGGCTTTCATGTTTTTGAGATCAACGCAGAAACAGGAGAGAACCTGGGTCGGCTCAATATGTTGTATCTGAATAAACCCATTCCTTGTTACTACCTGGTCTACGTCGAGGTGGCCGCCCCTTTCAGGAGAAAGGGGCTGGGAAACCGCATCCTGAAATACTTTGGCGACTTTTTGGTCGATTGTTCCGCAGTAGGGATCCTTGATAATATTATTCCGGCCGATGATCCGACCTATGATATTTATCTCAAGCATTCCTGGAAACCGATAGAGTCCATTGCCGGGGCTGCTCTTTCGGACAAAAACGATAACTATATGATTTTCATTCCCCCGGCCTTGGAGGGGAAAGACCTTAAACTATCGGTCCAGAAACTATTGTATCATTTGAAGCGGAAACGAACTTTTATTGATATAAGAGACAATGAGATGATGGTCAAAAGAACCATCACGGAATTCAAAGAACTTTATCAAACACTCCTTGCCTATTTCGATACGGAGATTAAACGTGCCGAGCCTTCGCCTGTCATGCGCTATATGTTTACCCGTTTCGTGACTAAACTGATCGCCTTCAGGCGGCGCATAGGAAATTTGGTTGGCTATACCGGTGGTGAATCCATGGAGCAGATCGTGCTCTCCCCGGAAATCGCCGCCCTGAAGATGAAGTCCTATGCCCCTCGCGAATTGGCCCACCAAAACGCCCGAGGAACAGGAGAATTGGCCTTATTGGGGCGACTTCCGGAGGATCTGAAGAATCAACCCGCCCGAGTCATCGAATCCTTGCCTAATTATGGAAGGCCGAGTTTTTTGGGATGGCTCGAGAAGCGAGGGAAATCCATCAACCATCCTCTGACTATTGGTGATCTTATGGATCTGGGTTTTGATCCGACGCGCCTCAAAGAGACCACCATCGATGGTCAGGAGTATATCTTTGAAAGGGTTCAAGTAAGACAATTAGAAGAAATCAAGAAAAAGAACGAGTTCCTGGAGCGCATCGCTACGGCCCTGTCCAACACAAAGGTCAGGAGTGCCTGGTTAAAAACGAATCCCGTCCTGCTGACTATTCGAGACCGGGGAAACGCCTATGTGCTGCGTCGGAAAATCGCCGCCATTCATTGGGAAGAAGCCATTGAACAAGTTCAAGGCCATCCTGCCCTGCGAGGGCTCAATGCCTCCGCCGGACTCGACCGGATGATCCTTAACACGGTCAGCACGGCCAACGAGATGGTTGCCGCCCGGTTTGGTCTGGATAAAGGCCTGATCATTGATCAATTGAGCCCATTTGTTTCCTGGGATTTGAAAAACAACCGCCCCAAAATGGTTATCGAATTTGATGCAACCTACCTGGAATCGATTTGGATGGCCTAAGGAGTTTACATGAAACAACAAAAGAATACTATGCAGCATCCCGGGGTAACCTTCATGCTGGCGTTGTTCATCCTGATTTGCCTGTCTTCACCGGTTATTGGAGGACTCATCGAAGACATGGTCGTATTGGACCGTTCCTACATACCGGCCCTGGCTCTGACCAACCAGCCGGACAAACCCGCCGGAGCGGTAGTGGAATCAATGCGCCGTCTTAATTCGGCCTGGCCTCTATTTATCCGGAGCCTCTCTAAAGCGGATCGGGAAAGCCCTGTGCTCGCCCAGGCGGTCAGTGTAGCCGGAGCCAAGATCCAGGAGGCCAACAGACTGGTGGCCGCAGGCAAAAGGAAGGATGCCCATGAGGCCCTTGAAACGGTAAGAAACGCCTTCTGGAAGGCCCGGGCCGCCATGAATATCCAGTATCTGCCCGATCTGATGACGGCCTTCCATGAGCCCATGGAACATTTTTATGACCTGGTGGTGAGGCCCGGATCAAATCCGAAGGATTTGGCGGCATTATTGGAAGAACTTTCCGCACGGTGGGCCGACGTGGAGAAGACCAGACCGGACCCTAAGCTATTCGGTCTTAATGAAGAGCAGGTCGGGCGCTACACTGTTCTGGTAAAAAAGGAACGGGAGATACTTACAAAGCTTTCGGGGATCTTGAGAACAGGAAATGCCGAAGCGATCTCAAAAACGGCGGGATCCATGAAAGGTACGTTTGCTCAGGCCTACCTGGTTTTCGGAGACTTCTCCGGACTGTGAGAACAGTAGGCTCATGAAAAATGATTCAAGTCACCTCAACCTCGGCCCTGGTCCGAAATCTGGCCTTGGGAGAAAAAGAGCTTATTACCCTGGTAGGGGCCGGGGGCAAGACCACCTTGATGTATGCCCTGGCCAAAGAACTGCTGTCGCGCAATTTTAAAATTGTTACGACCACCAGCACCAAAATTTATTCCCCGGAACCGGCGCAAAGCCCGGCCTTGATATTAGGAGGGCTTGAATGCTTTCCTGAAATTGAAAAGGCATTGAACCGCTATGGGCATATTACCTGGGCCGCCGGCCGGGCCGTGGGAAATAAGCTGGCAGGCGTTTCCCTGTCGGCCCTGTCCGCCCTTTGGTCTTCCGGCCGGGCCGATTTTCTGATAGTCGAAGCCGACGGCTCGGCCCAAAGACCGGTCAAGGCCCCCGATGCCCATGAGCCGGTAGTCCCGGAAGAAACGACCCTCTTTCTCTCCGTCGTCGGCCTTTCGGCCTTAAACAAACCCTTAAATAAAGAGTATGCCTTCCGGCCGGAGATCATCGGCCGATTAACCGGCATCCCCTTGAATGCCCCAATGACCATAGAAAGGATAGCCCGGTTAATGGTTCACCCGGAAGGGGGGTTAAAAGGGTGTTCACCGGGAATGCGGGCTGTCATTATTTTAAATCAGGTTGATTTGGAACCGGAGCCCGGTATGGGTGGTCGAATGGCCAAGAGGATTGAGGAATTGGGCAAAGGCAGAATTAATAAAGTGTTTATCCGAAAAATTCCCCTATCCCAATTTGGCAATTGACAAGGTATAAGGGAGTGGGTTACATTTTGGTATCCAAAATAAACAATTTCAAAGGATTTAGGAACTTAAAGGCGTGGATCAATGAAATACATCTTCGGACCGGTCCCCTCCCGCCGGTTGGGATTTTCCCTCGGGGTAGATATTATCCCCTATAAAACCTGTACTTTTGATTGCATTTATTGCGAACTCGGTAAAACCACCTGCAAAACGATTGAATCCGCGGATACGATACCAGCGGATGCTGTGCTGAAGGAATTAGAAACAGTTTTATCTGCTTCTCCTTTAACCTTGGATTATATTACCTTGTCGGGTTCCGGAGAGCCGACCTTAAACCCCGATCTGGGGCTGATCATAAAGGCGATCAAAAGGCTGACCTCCGTGCCGGTGGCCCTGATCACCAACAGCTCCCTGCTTTTTAAAGATGCAGTCCTGGATGGGGTTTTAACCGCTGATGTGGTTGTTCCTTCCCTGGATGCCCATGATCCGGTTGTTTTTCAAGCCGTCAATCGCCCCCATCCCTCAGTGACCTTTGAACAGGTTATAGCCGGGCTGATCAACCTGGGGAAAGCCAAAGGTCCCCGGGTCTGGCTGGAGGTGTTGTTATTAAAGGGGATAAACGATTCACCGGAACAGATTGACCGGTTTTTTAATTATATTGAAAAAATAAATCCGGAAAAGATTCAACTCAATACCGTGGTTCGGCCACCAGTTGAAAATTATGCCTGTCCCTTGCCCTATTCTCGTTTAAAAGAAATCCAAAAGGCATGGGGCCCCCGGGCCGAGATTATTGCCGGATCATCCAGGGAAAATACCCAACCCACCGGTTCGGTATGGGAATCTGAAATCCGGGAAATGGTTGCCCGCCGGCCCTGCACGGCCGAGGATATTGCTCAATGCCTGGGGCTTCCCCCGGAAGAAACCATAGGGCTTTTGGGCCGATTGATTCAGGATAAAAAAGTCATTTTTGAAATATTCGACCATCAGGGTTTTTATCGCGGGGCCTGAAAGATGGACAAATCGTTCAGCCGCCGGCAGCAGGATTTGAAAAGAAAGTTTTTGTTCACCGCAAAGCCGCGAAGAACGCAGAGAGAATCATTTTTGTTCAATCCCGTGAGAGGCGGGATTGAACAAAACAACTCTGGACTCCGTCCCGGAGGGGACTACGCCCGGAGGGCCCCCGGCAAATAATTGCCCGAAGGGATTCCAGCCTGTAGGGGGGCTACACCCCGGAGGGTAGCGCAAGCGTTTTCCTTTCTGTCCTCTCAACAGAAAGGAAAAATTATTTCCTCTTTGCGTTCTTTGCGGCTCTGCGGTGAAAACAGTTTTTCAAATAATAAATTTTTGCGTTTCATGTTGGAGGAATGGAATGACGGTGTTGCATTTGGGAATGGATATCGGTTCGGTCAGTACCAATACGGTAGTCCTGAGCGAAAAAGGAGAAATCCTGAAAGAAGATTATCGTCGAACTAAAGGGCAGCCTTTGGAAACCGCTCTTTCCGTGTTAACCGAATTTCTATCGGAACTTCCCGAAAACCAACTCGGTTCTATCGCCTTTACCGGCACAGCCGGGAAAAAGGTAGCCGATTTGCTTAAAGTCCCTTTTGTCAACGAGATCATTGCCCAGGCCAGGGCCGTGGACCGCTTTCACCCCGACGTCCGGACCATCATAGAAATGGGGGGGGAAGACTCCAAACTCATCCTTCTAAGTGCCGAAGAAGGGGGCCGCCTGGTTATCCAGGATTTCGCCATGAATACCCTCTGCGCAGCCGGCACCGGCTCCTTTCTGGATCAACAGGCCCACCGGCTGGGATTGACTATCGAAGAATTCAGTCAACTGGCCTTAAAATCCGAAACCCCTCCCAGGATCGCCGGGCGGTGTACGGTCTTTGCCAAAACGGACATGATTCACTTGCAGCAGGAAGCCACCCCGGATTATGACATCATTGCCGGCTTATGTTTTGCCGTGGCCCGAAACCTGAAAAGCAATATCGCCAAAGGGAAGAATATCCTCAAACCGGTTTCCTTTCAAGGGGGGGTGGCTGCCAATCAAGGGGTGCGGCGGGCCTTTTCCGAAGTCCTGGAACTTAAAGAGGGCGAACTGGTTATTCCTGAACATTTCTTTTCCATGGGGGCCATAGGCGCTTCTTTGATTGTCCAGGAAGATCCCTCAAGCGTTAAGGAATTCTCCGGGCTGGAACCTTTAGAAGATTATATTCGAACGCAATCCGTAGAGGCCCGGCGGTTGGAGGCATTATCTTTACGGGAGGACTACCGCCAACCATTTTCAACCGCCCAGGCCCCTGACCCGGGCCAGGGAGAAAAAATAGAGGCTTACCTGGGGGTCGATGTGGGGTCGATCAGCACCAATGTTGTGGTGATCGACCGGGCAATGAAGGTCTTGTCGAAACAATATCTGATGACGGCCGGCCGGCCTTTGGAAGCCATCCGACAGGGTCTGGCGGCCGCCGGAAAAGAAGTCGGAGACCGGGTCGTCATCAAAGGGGCCGGTACCACCGGTTCAGGCCGTTATTTGACCGGGGATTTTATCGGGGCCGATATCGTCCGAAACGAGATCACGGCCCAGGCCACGGCCGCCGCAGCCATTGACCCGAAGGTGGATACCATCTTTGAGATCGGCGGACAGGACTCCAAATATATCAGTCTGGAGAACGGGGCCATTATCGATTTTATGATGAACAAGGTCTGTGCCGCCGGGACCGGTTCTTTCCTTGAGGAGCAGGCCGATAAACTGGGTATATCTATCAAAGAGGAATTCGGTGCCCTGGCCCTGGAATCGGAAAGCCCGGTCCGCCTCGGGGAACGCTGTACGGTCTTTATGGAATCCGACCTGGTCCACCATCAGCAACAGGGTCTGGATAAAAAGGACCTGGTGGCCGGACTGAGTTACTCGATCGTTGAAAACTATTTAAACAAGGTCGTGGAAGACCGCCGGATCGGCAAGCGGATCTTTTACCAGGGGGCCACCGCTTCGAATAAAGGGATCGTCGCCGCCTTTGAAAAAGTAGTCGGCCGGCCCATTACCGTGCCGGAACATAACGACGTCACCGGGGCCATCGGCGTGGCCATATTGGCCCAGAGGGAAAAAACCTGGGACCAAAGCCGCTTTAAGGGCTTCGATCTGGCCCAGACCCGCTATCAGATCTCTTCTTTCGAGTGTAAGGGCTGCCCCAATCAATGCGAGGTTAAGAAGGTTTCTATTGAAGGAGAAAAACCCCTTTTCTACGGCAGCCGCTGTGACAAGTACGACTTGGACACTAAAAAAATCGTTTCCAATACCATGCCGGATCTCTTTGCCGAGAGGGAGGCCTTGATGGCCGGTCGGCCTGAAGACCAAAATCCGGATGGAAAAAAGGGGAAAATCGGCATCCCCAGGGCCATGTTCTTCAGGGAACTCCTGCCCTTTTTCCGCACCTTTTTTACCCACCTCGGTTTTGAAGTAGTCATCTCCGGTCCCACCAACAAATCCATCATCCATCAGGGCGTGGAATCCATGGCCGCGGAAACCTGTCTGCCCGTCAAGGTGGTCAACGGCCATATCCTGGACCTGATCCAGCGGGGGGTCGACCGGATCTTTCTGCCCAGTATCGTAGACTTGAAATCCAACAACCCCGATTACCAGCAGGGGGTGATCTGTCCTTATGCCCAAACCCTGGCCTATACGGTCCATTCTTCCATCAACTTCAAAGCCAAAGGGGTTCAGGTTATCCAACCGGTCCTTTATTTCGGTCGAGGAGAAAAGGCCTTAAAAAAGGGTTTGAGGTCCATGTGCCATTCCTTAGGAATAAACTCTTTTCTGATCTCCGGAGCCATGAAGAAGGCCGTGGCCGCCCAGGAGGCCTTTTATCAAAAACTGCTCAAACGAGGCGAAGAGGTTCTGGCCGCTCTGGGACCGGAAGACATCGCCATGGTAGTGGTCAGCCGCCCTTATAACGGTTTTGATCCCGGCATTAATCTGAATATACCAAAGAAGCTTAAGGACTTGGGGGTCCTGGCCATTCCCATGGATTTTTTTCCCCTGGATCAAAAAAGCGAGACCGAAGAAGCCAGACACCATTACTGGAGGTTCGGCCAAAAAATTTTGGGGGCTGCGGAAATCCTCAAAAAAAACCCGAAACTGTACGGGATCTACATCACCAATTTCAGTTGCGGTCCCGACTCTTTTATCCTCCATTTTTTCAGGGATGTTCTGAAAGGGAAGCCCTACCTGGAAATCGAAATCGACGAACACAGTGCCGACGCCGGTGTGGTAACCCGGTTAGAGGCCTTTTTAGATAGTTTAAAAAACAGCCAAGGTGCCTTGCTGCCCCCATTGAAAAAACGGACCGCCTCCCGGATCCCCTCCGGGAACCATCGAAGGATCTATATCCCCCCCATGACCGATCATACCCATGCCGTGGCTGCGGCCTTTAAGGCTTGCGGCGTTGAGGCCGAGGTTTTGCCCGATTCGGATCAGGAAACCTTGATCTGGGGCCGGAAACTGACCTCCGGCAAGGAATGTTATCCCTGTATCCTGACCACCGGCGACATGGCCAAGCTGGTCCATCGAAAGGATTTCGATCCCGAACATTCGGCTTTTTTTATGCCCTCCGGCACCGGGCCCTGCCGTTTCGGGCAATACCACCGGTTCCACCGGCTGGTTTTGGACGAATTGGGTTTCCCCCAGGTACCGGTTTATGCTCCGGACCAGAGCGAAACCTTTTACCAGGATTTGGGGATGGTCGGCGGCAGCGACTTTACCCGTCTCGGGTGGCAAGGGATCGTAGCCATCGATATCCTGGAAAAGAAACTTCGTGAGACCAGGCCTTACGAAAAACGCAAAGGGGAAACCGATCAGGTTTACCAGGGAAATGTCCGGAAAATATCAGAGACCATAGCCTCCCGGGGGAACCTGGTAGAAATCATGGGTAAGGCCTGCCGGGAATTTGAGGCCATTGCTGTTGAAAATCCCGGATCCAAACCGGTCATCGGTATGGTCGGGGAGATCTATACCCGGGCCAATAAATTTTCCAACGAAAATGTGGTCCTGGAGGTGGAGGCCCTGGGTGGGGAGGCCTGGATGCCGCCGATCACCGAATGGATCCTTTATACCAATTACACGGCCATTTGGAGGGCGTTGCGGCTCCGAAAATTCAGGAATCTCCTTGAACTACATCTAACTCACCGGGTCCAAACCAAGCTGGAACATGAATTAGAAAACACCTTTAAAGGATCGTTGCGCAATTTCCAGGAGCCCTCTATTCCGACCACCTTGCAGAGGGCCCATCCTTATCTGCATCCTTCCTTTGAAGGGGAGGCCATCCTGAGCCTGGGAAAGGCCAAAGATTACTGGCTCAAGGGGGCCTGTGGATTGATTAACATCATGCCTTTTACCTGCATGCCGGGGACGATCGTCAATGCCTTGCTGAAACGATTCCGAGAGGACCACCGGAATATCCCCTTTTTGAATCTCTCCTATGACGGTCAGGAACAAACCAATACCCGTACCCGTCTGGAGGCCTTTATGTATCAGGTGCAGCAGGTCCAGGCCATAAAAGAAAAGGAAGGTGCTAATGCCCCCAGTTAAAAAGCTTCTGATCAATGCCGTCGATCCGGAAGAATATCGGATCGCCTTGATCGAAGACGGGATTCTGGAAGAATTTTACATCGAGACTACAGCCAAAGAACAGATCCGAGGCAACATCTATAAGGGCGTAGTGGCCCATATCGAACCGGCCTTGCAGGCCGCCTTTGTGGATTATGGGATGGGGAAAAACGGCTTTCTTCAGGCCGACGAGATTCATCCCGAGTATCACGCTCAATCAGAGGAAACTCCTGATGGGCAACCACCCAAACGTCTGCCGATCCAAAAAATCATTCACCGGGGACAGGAGATCCTGGTTCAGGTCACCAAGGAAGAGACGGGAACAAAAGGGGTGGCCTTGACCACCTATATCTCCCTGCCGGGACGTTATTTGGTATTGACCCCGGGACAACCCGGAATAGGGGTATCCCGTAAAATAGAAGATGAAGCTGAAAGGGACCGATTAAAAACAATCCTGACCCAATTAAAAGCCCCTGAAGAAATCGGCACCATTGTTCGGACTGCCGGAGTCGGCAAGAAAAAACAGGAGATGGCTAAAAATCTGGAATCCCTGGTAAGACTGTGGGAAGAGATTCGGACCCGGGCCATGGAACAACCCGCGCCCTCCCTGGTCTACAAGGAAATGGACCTGGCCATCCGGACCATCCGGGACCTTTTTACTTCGGACATCGAGGAAATACTGATCGACAACAAAGACATCTACAAACAGGTCCGGGATTTTTTAGGGATCATAGCCCCAAGGCAGCGCAATGATGTTAAACTGTATAAAGAGACCCGGCCCATCTTTTCCAAACATCAGGTTGAAAATCAGATAGAAACGATCTTTCAAAACCGGGTCAAATTAAAATCAGGCGGACATATCGTCATTGACAGCACCGAGGCCTTGGTGGCGGTGGATGTCAATTCCGGACGTTCGGTTAAGGAACGGCAGATCGAAGAAACGGCCTTTAAGACCAACCTGGAAGCCGCCGAAGAAATCGCCCGGCAATTGCGGCTCAGAGATCTGGGGGGGTTAATCGTTATTGATTTTATTGATATGAAGGGGATTAAAAATCAAAATGAAGTGGTCAAGGTCTTAAAAACCCATTTAAAAAGAGATAAGGCCCGGACCACGGTCTCCAGGATTTCAAAATTCGGGCTCCTTGAACTTTCCCGTCAGCGGATCCGGCCGCCGATTCAGTTCGGCACCTATTATACCTGCCCAACCTGTCAAGGAAAAGGACAGGTCCGTTCTGTTGAAACCCTGGCCCTCATGTATTTGCGAAAGATCTGGCTGGGAATTTCCAAAGGGACCATTGCGGCCGTCAAAGGGGTCCTTCCTCTGGAAGTAGCCAATTACCTGTTGAACCGGAAACGGGAGGAACTGGCCCGGTTGGAAGAGCGCCATCGGGTCTCCATTTTTCTGGAAGGCCAGCCTATGCTGCAGCCGGAAGAAGGCAAGCTGGAGTTTGTCAAAAAGGAAAG
>CAZVHO010000005.1:68750-88497 GCA_964627515.1 uncultured Thermodesulfobacteriota bacterium
GCCAGCCTATGCTGCAGCCGGAAGAAGGCAAGCTGGAGTTTGTCAAAAAGGAAAGTAAGGAATCCGAGAGGCATGAGACACGAGGGATGAGGGATGAGGCTCGAGGCATAAGGGATGAGGCTCGAGGCGTGAGGCTCGAGGAGGAAGGTGAGGAGCTCGAGGAGGAAGGTGAAGGCATAGAGACGGAAGGCGTGAGGGATGATAAGGCATGAGGCACGAGGGATGAGGCGTGAGTAAGATAAAAAGTTATCAGGATCTGTTAGTCTGGCAGAGAAGTATGAATCTGGTTGAAACACAAATTATTTTATGTCAAAGATTAGGCTTTCTATCAAATGATCAAACTGGTCCGATTTTATCTGAAATAGACGAGCTAAGCAGGATGCTGGCAACGTTAATCGGAAGGCTTAGATGAACAGCCTTCTCGCGCCTCAAGCCTCACGCCTCATGCCTTCCGGCATCATCGACATCCATACCCATATCTTCCCCCCGGAAATCTGTAAAGATCGGGAGCGTTATTTTCCTGGGGAACCGGCCTTTGAGTTGCTTTACCGGGAACAGAAAAAGTCGCCTTTATCGACCGCCGAGGGTCTTGTTGCCGCCATGGACCGGGATGGAATCCGGGCCTCGGTCACTTTCGGGTTTCCCTGGAAACAGGCCGAATTAATACGCCGATCCAACGAGTATGTCATAGAGGCCATGACCCGCTACCCGGACCGTTTGCTGGGGTTCGCCTGTCTGAATCCTGAACTTCCCGAGGCGATTGAAGAAGGGGAAGGCTGTTTAAAAGCCGGGATGCGGGGCCTCGGGGAGATAGCCCTGTATACCGGCTTATCCACCCGATCCTGGTTGGAATCCATGCAACCATTGGCGGAATTGGCAGGCAGGTGGCAAGTCCCTCTCCTGCTCCATACCAATGAGCCGGTGGGCCACCAATATCCCGGTAAAGAACGCCTCCCCTTCTGGGAACTTTATGATCTGATCAATGCCTTTCCCGATACCCTTTTTATCTTGGCCCATTGGGGGGGAGGGTTGTGGTGGTATCAATTGATGAAGCGGGAGGTCAGGGAGGTGCTCGGCCACACCTATTTTGATACGGCCGCTTCTCCTTTCCTGTACCGGCCTGAAATCTACGACCATGCCATCAAGATTATGGGTCTGGAAAAGATCCTTTACGGCAGCGATTATCCTCTCTTGTCTCTAAATCGGTATTTAAAGGAATTGGATCAGGCCGGTTTAACTAAAGAACAGCAGGAAGCGATCCTGGGCGGGAATAGTCAAAGGGTATTGGGATGGCCGGCCATCTGAATCGCCAAAGGGATCATTCCGTCAGTCATCCGACAGGGCCGCTTTTTCTTCCTCTATAAACTGCTTTAATTCCTCTTCCTCCATTAATGGTTGTGCCCGTTTTCGATCCATCTTTCGGTTTAGGCGGTAAACGGCCTCATTGAGGTCTTCGAAGTACAGGTAAAGATCGGAGTCCCTTTCTTCTGTCCTCAGCCACTGGATATAAGGGACCAGGAAGCTGAAGTATCCCAGAATCGGGGTTCCAAAAGACTGCCAGACCTCATTTTTGGGAAGGATCTTTTGCTGGACCAATAATCCGATGCGGTCAAAAAAATTAAGGAGTTCCATGGAACCGGACTGGAGAGCCTTCATGTCGGTCCGTTCCATGGATACCAGCCGTTGCCGCCACTTGCGCATTTCAGCGGACTGGTAATAGAATTCCAGGTGACCCAATTCCAAAACAGCCATGATCCTTTTGATGCCTTTAAAGCGTCTGAGGAGAATCCAGAAAAAAATAAAAAGAACCAAAAATCCCATAAAAAACCCTAATTCAGGAATTATCAACGCATCCAGAATCGATCTTAAGTCATCCATTTTGATACCTTTGCAAAAAAATTTATGTCCGTTTATAAAGCTGGGCGAAGCTAAATTCTAACCAAAGAGGTTCTTTCAAAAGTCTAAATTATGCAAAATTATAACCCAATAGGTCAGCCCCGCCCGGGCGGGGCTGACTGTTTAATGGTTTCAACACAATCGGCCTTCGGCCGATCCGACTATTGTCAGGCAGGATGCCTGACCTATTTTAACCAAACTTAAACATTTGCAAGAGGCTCCAAAGATATTTGAAATTTTTTCTGTTGCTGGTTGCTCGTTACTTGTTTTTTCGAGCAACCAGCAACCAGTAACGGGATCTATATAGTTTGTAACAATATAAAAAGTCAGGTATAAATTCGCAGATACGGAGCCAAAAAATATATAATAACTTTTCCCGTAGGCCCGGTCAAAAGGAAAATAAAGGAATAACGAATCTTATTTTATTCTTGCACCCATTCCCTCCCTATTTTATAATCCATCAACCTCAAAAATGATGCGTTCGTAAGAATTTATGGGATCTTTCGAACTTTTTACGAACTTTTGAAATTGAATCTCATAGTGGTGAGCCATGAACAGCACCTCTTCCACAGATGATCCGGTCCCCTCAGGGCAAGACCCCGACCCCAAACAGACGTTTGAACAACAACTTAATGAAATTAGAGAAGAAAATGGGGTTCTATCGGACCTCTATGAGGAGGCGATTGCCCGGGTCAACTCTTTGACCATGGAGGCGGAGATCGCCCATCTGGAATTCGAACAGGTATTTAACTCGGTCGCTGATGCCACCTGGGTCCTTAACAACGAATATTACGTTCTCCGTATCAATAAGGCTTTTTTAAGCCTTCTCGGCCTTAAGGGTAAGGAGACTGTGGTTGCTAAAAAAAAGTGTCATGAATTATTGCCTTCCGAGACCTGCCAAACACCTAATTGCCCCATGAAACAGATCCGAAAGGGAAAGCAGCGGATTGAGCTGGATGAAGAAAGAACAATCAGCCAGGGCCGTTGCATCCCCTTTTTATTGACCGCCATGCCCTTGTTCGGTTTGACCGGCGAGATAGTCGGCCTGGTGGAACAATTTAAGGATATTACCGAACGAAAACGTTACGAAGCGGCCCTGGAAAAAGCCAATAAGGAATTGGAACAACTGGCCGCCATCGATGGATTGACGCAAATAGCCAACCGACGCATTTTCGATGAAAGGCTTGAGGGGGAATGGTTGCGGATGAAACGGGAAAATCTGCCCCTGTCTTTAATCCTTTGTGACATTGATTTTTTTAAACGCTTTAATGATTATTACGGACATCAATTGGGAGATGATTGCCTGAAAACCGTCGCCGCCTGCATTAATAGTTGTATCCACAGACCTGCTGATTTGGCGGCCCGCTATGGCGGCGAGGAATTCGGCGTTCTCTTACCGAATACCCCTTTTGAGGGGGCCTTTCATCTGGCCGAGACCATTCGCGGGGCGGTTTGCGAGATGAAATGGGAACATCGGTGCTCGGAAGTGAGTGATTCGGTTACCCTCAGCCTCGGGGTGGCCACCATTTTCCCCTCTACGTCAGAGGGCAATCCCGGTCAGCTTTTGAAATCAGCGGACAAAGCCTTATATGCTTCTAAGGAGGCGGGCCGCAATTGTGTAAAAGGCGGGAGTAGCGGTAGTTAGGCCAGATACCACATGGTGAATCCAAATTCGGCCCGGATCTGAAAGGCGGCTACTTAACCCCACAAGGCCAACATAGACTTCCAGTATCCAGCATCCAGTATCCGGATCCGGATACCTAAGCCCCTATCCCTTAACCCGGCCAAAGAGGGATTTATATTTATGGCAGCGGTCGAATTTCAGATAGGGGATTACTTCAGCGGTAGCCGCCTCACCTAAGGGGAGAAATTTCCCCTTGGCTCGGAGGCATTCTTTCCCGTCGTAAAGCAACTCTCCCTTGCAATAGACAATACGGCCGCCATCTTTAATCAGATGGCCGATGATCTCAATCTCTTCGGCTACGGGAACGGAAAGCAGATATTTAATGGTCAATTCACCGGTAACATAAAAAGGATGATTCCGGCTGAAGACCGTGGCCGCCCAGCCCATGGTTTCATCCAGGAGCCCGGCCAGGACCCCGCCATGGGCGATATTTTTGTAGCCGTTAAGATGTTGGGGCAGGGTGAGACGGGTCCTGACCGTATCGCCCTCGACAAAAAAACGGGTCCTGGCCCCGCAGGTGTTTTCATCACCGCACAAAAAACAGCCGGTGGAGTGGGGAAGATATTCAGGATTATGTCTGGTCATAAGAAACCTTTTATAATATTCTTATCCTATCCATTTTGATGACTATGTAAAAACTCGTCATTCCCGCGCAGGCGGGAATCCAGGTCATGTATACTTAGTAAAAAACACTGGATTCCCGTTTTCTCGGGAATGACGAAAAAGAGTGATCTTCAAATTTTTACGAGTCCGTCAATTTTGGGAGCCATTGAAGAATTTCTTCGGTGGGTATTAGTACCGTAAAAAGAGAAAGACTTCAAGGGGGCAAATGGCTTCCGATATTTTTCCGCTTGACAATTAATCGGAATAACACCACTATAAATTCATCAAATATCTGATTAATAAGTTAATCAAAAAATATCGAAATTTGAAATCGATTTCTGCTCTAATCTGTGATAACTTGATATTTTAATCCTATCGTGCCCCAAAAGGCAACGCCCATTAAGAGGAGACCAAAAAGATGAACTACCAGACCATCCTGTTTGAAATAACCGATTCCATTGCCCGGATTTCCATGAACATCCCCGAGACCAGAAATGCCCTGGGTCTGGAAATGCGGACGGAATTGCTGGGGGCCTTTAACCGCATACGAGAAGATGATTCGATTAAAGCGGTGATCCTGACTGGTGAAGGGAAGGTTTTTTCTTCCGGTGGGGATATCCGGACCTTTGAAGGATTAACACCGGTAGCCACCCGTTTACGTCTTAAACAGGGCAAACAGGTTATCCAGGCTATGGTGGAACTGGAAAAACCGATCATCGGGGCGGTGGATGGCTATGCCGTCGGGGCCGGAGCCAGCATTGCCCTGGCCTGCGATATCCTGATCGCTTCCGAAGAGGCTAAGTTCGGGATCTCTTTCGTTAAGATCGGTGCCGTCCCCGATTTGGGGGCCTTTTATTTCTGGCCCCTCCGGGTCGGGGTGGCCAAAGCCAAAGAACTGATGTGGACCGGAGACCTGATTGATGCCCGGGAAGCCGAACGATTAGGCCTGGTCAATCGGGTCGTTCCGTCTGAAAGGTTGGCGGAAGAGGTCTCGGCCTTTGCCTCCCGCCTGGCCCAGGGGCCGAGCCAA
Source organism: uncultured Thermodesulfobacteriota bacterium (assembly GCA_964627515.1). GTDB lineage: Bacteria > Desulfobacterota > RBG-13-43-22 > RBG-13-43-22 > RBG-13-43-22 > RBG-13-43-22. Next base: position 73,964 of record CAZVHO010000005.1, read on the forward strand.
TCTTATGCCATGATCAAGGCGGCCTTAAACCGCTGGCCAGCCAGCTTGAACACAATGCTCGAGATGGAATCCACTATGCAGGCGGTGGCCTTCAGCAGCCGGGATTTCGAAGAAGGCCGGAAAGCCTTTTTGGAAAAAAGAAAACCCGTCTTTAAGGGACAATGAAACGATTGCCATAGAAAAAAGGATCGAGGAATTTCCGATGGCCAAAGGAAAAGGGATGAGTTCAAAAGCCGACAACCAGCAGAAGGGGCACTCCATAAAGACAGACACCCATCCGGAAGAATCGCCGGTCGATCTGGCTTTCAAAAAAATCAAAGAAATGATGTATCATCACGAGATTGTTCCGGGTCAAAAGCTTCTCTATCAGGAGTTGGCCAAAAAGCTCAATATGAGCATCACCCCTATTATTCAGGCCCTCAATCGGCTGCAACTGTTGAATATCGTTTATACGGAGCGGAATAAAGGCTATTATGTGGGAGAGACCGATCCGGTGGAGGCCGAAGAACTGTTTATCGCCCGGGAGGCACTGGAAACCTTCCTGGTGCCGACGATCATAGAAAAAATAACAGACCGGAAACTCGAATCCATCGAAAAGGCCATGACGGAACATGTCAAGGCGGTATCCGTACCCCAATACCGACGTTCATTGATGATAATTGATACCAACTTTCATCTGGAAATCATCAAATCAGCCGAAAATAAAGTGGTCCATAATTTATGCAAATTTATCCTGGAACGGGTTTATTTAAAATACCGCCCCGAATATTTGCAGGAAAAACGGATGGAACAAGCCGCTAAAGAGCATCGAATGCTCTTTGAGGCTTTAAAGAACCGGGATGTCAATAAAACCAAACGGCTGATCAGAAATCATATCCGGGCCGGCCGGGAACATATCGTCGGCAGCCTCTGGGAGGAAAGAAGCCTCAGGAGTTAAATAGTATCCATCCGGAAACTTCGGGTTTCCGGATGGAGCGAACAGCCGTCAGCAGATAGCTATCAGCATAAGGCCGTTTTTTAAAGATTTTTCTGAACGCTGAAAGCTGATCGCTGAAAGCCTTTTTGAATGGTAAGATCCATCCGGAGCGTTTTTTCTTTGACACAGGAAGTCTTAAAATTTAATATGCCTGAGTAGATTCGAGTTACAAGTTGCGAGTTACAAGTTGCGAGATACGAGATACGAGATACGAGTAACGAGTAACGAGTAACGAGTTGTACTTTGTAAAAATCTAAATAAAAATCAAGGAGACCCGCCGATGCTATCCGTAATTGCCAAGATCCCGGTTAAAGAAGAAAAACTGAATGAAGCCATCGAAGCCTTCAAACAACTGATGCAGGAAGTGGCCAAAGAGGAAGGGACCCTTTCCTATTCCCTGAATGTTTCCAAAACCGAACCCAATACCCTGGTCGTCCTGGAGCGTTACAAGGACAAGGAGGCCCTGGCGGCCCATTCCGCCACCCCGCATTTTTTGGCCTTTGCCGGTAAAGGCGCGGAACTCTTCGCCGGGAAACCGGAAATCATTGTTATGAATGAGCTGGCCGCCGTCTAACAGGCCTCTGGTTTTTGATTGAGGGGCTTGAAATGCTAAACCCATTATCTGAAACCCAACTTGAGGGGCGTTGAACCGGGCCATGGACAAATTTGAAGGCCTCATCAGCGCCGCCTTGGGCCTGGGTGTTTCCGATATCCACATCACCGGAGGCCAGTCGGTCGTATACCGCATCAACGGCCATTTAAGGTTTCAACCTAATCTTAAATGGCATCATGAGGAAGTGGACCTCTTAGTTGAAACCCTCCTGACTCCCGGCCAATTATCCCAGTTGAGACAACGGTATTCCCTGGATTTGGCCATAAGTTTTCTCCAGGCCCGGTTGAGGATCAATATTTTCAATACTACCCGGGGCTTGAGCCTGGCCATCCGGATTTTGCCCGGCATCGTCCCCACCATCGAGCAGTTGAACCTTCACCCGTCCCTCAGGGAAATCAGTAAACTCAGATCCGGCCTGATATTAATCTGCGGTCCTACCGGTGTGGGAAAAACCACGACTATTGCCGCCATTATCGATGAAATCAACCGGAACCAGGCCCAACACATCATCACCCTCGAAGACCCCATTGAGTACCGGCTGACCTCCAATAAATCGTTTATTGAACAACGGGAATTGGGGACCCATATGCCTACTTTCGAGCAAGGGCTCCTGGATGTCTTAAGGGAAGATCCGGATGTGATTGTGGTGGGGGAAATCAGGGACCCTGAAACCATCAAGCTGACCCTTAATATTGCCGAATCGGGCCACTTGATTATCGTGACCCTGCATGCCAGCAACGCCGAGGAGACCCTTCACCGTATCTTAAACGCCTTTCCCATGGAAGCGCAGGATGATATCCGCAACCGCCTGGCCTCCACCCTGACCTGGCTGGTGGTTCAGGAACTGATTTACTTAGATAAATTCGGTTTTCGCGTTCCACTCCTTTCGATCCTTCGCGGGAATCAAGCCTTGAAAGGTACGATTCGGGAAAATAAACTGCACCAGATCGAAAACATCATGCAACTCGGGAAAAATGAAGGCATGTTTACCGTTGACCGGTATTTAAACGAATACCTGATGCATCAAAAGAGTTTAATCCCCCCGGTAAAAATCTTTCAGCCTTCCCTGGAGAGCCCGCAAGAAATTGTTTATCACTCACCGGTCATGAATGCCTTGAAAGAGCCTTCCAATCGGTATACAACGGATAAAAAACGGCCATCCGAATCTCCCCTCCTGGCCTCTGTCGGGGAAGAACCTTCCACGTTCAGCCATGACGGCAAAACCCTGAAGGATTTTATCGAGGAATTGGATAAAAAATATAAATAAGATGCTGACCAACGATCAACTCCAAAAATATGCCGCGGTCCTTTTCTGGGGCCTGGAAACCGCTCGAAAGAACCGGTTTAAAAAGAACGATATCATCCTCATTCAGTATGATCCCCCGGCCGTTAAACTGGCGGAAAGGCTCTATGCCGGGATTCTTGACCGGGGGATGCATCCGGTCCAGCGCATGGCTTTGACCTCCGGGATGGAATCGGATTTTTATAAAAAATCAAATCCGGGACAACTGGGCTTTATCCCGCCGGGCGAGAAGGATTTTTACGGCAACATCAATGGCAGGTTTTTTTTAAGGGCCCCCGAATCACTGACTCACCTGAAAGACATTGATCCGGTCCGGATAGGAAAGGTCCTGGTTTCCAGAAAACCGTTAAGAGACCTCCTTGACCAGCGTGAGGAGAAGGGGTCCTATAGCTGGACCCTCTGCACCTTCCCAACCGGGGAACTGGCCGGACAGGCCAAAACGACTATTAAAAAATACACCGACCAGATTGTAACGGCCTGTTTTCTCGACCACCAGGATCCTGTCCGCCAATGGAATGAAATATATAAAAATGTAAGCAGCCTGAAAAAATGGCTCAACAGCCTGAAGATAGCCTGTCTCCATATCGAATCAACCCATGTGGATTTAAAGATAAAGACCGGGGAGAGAAGAGTCTGGAAGGGGATCTCCGGCCATAATATTCCAAGTTTTGAGCTATTTTTTTCACCGGATTGGCGGGGGACCGAAGGGCGCTATTATGCCAATCTGCCTTCGTTCCGGAGCGGCAATTATGTTGAGGAACTGCGCCTTATCTTTGAAAAAGGTGAGGCCGTCCAGGTGGAAGCCGTAATCGGCCAGGATTTTGCCCGAAAACAAATCGCCATGGATAAAGGGGCTTCCAGAGTCGGGGAGTTCTCCCTGACGGATAATCGTTTTTCACGGATCAACCGGTTTATGGCCGATACCCTTTTTGATGAAAATTATGGCGGAAATCAGGGGAATTGCCATGTCGCCCTCGGGGCTTCTTATTCTGATACTTACGATGGGAATCCGGCAGAAATGACCAAAGAATTAAAAAAGAAGTTGGGATTTAACGATTCGGCCCTCCACTGGGACCTGGTCAATACGGAAAAAAAGACCGTAACGGCCCATCTGCCAACCGGGAAGAAAATGGTTATTTATGAGGACGGGATGTTTAAATATTAAACCCTCATGCCCCATTGGGTCGCCACGTAGCATGAAAAAGGAACAGCCAAAGGCTTATTTAGGCACGGGTCAGGCACAAAGCCTGACACAGGAATTGCACGGATTAACCATTTCATCCCTCAATCCAGACTTAACGGGATTGAGGGATACCCCATGGCTTTAACCGTGTAATCCGTGAAATCCGTGCCAAAAATCTATTTTCTAACTAAAGGACGTCAGAAGTAAAACCTTGGATACCCCTTTTATTGCCGCCGAAAGATTCAACCCTCCGGGAAAAATCACCACTATTAAAACTTATGGGAATGGCAATGTCCATGACACCTTCCTGGTAACCCTGGATTCCAAAACCGAAAAATATTTTATTCTGCAACGCCTCAACCCCCGGGTTTTTCGTCAGCCGGAACTGGTTATGCAGAACATCCGGACCTTGACCGAACATGTGCGCCGTCGTCTGCAAGACGTCCCATTAAATTCCGGCCGCCGTTGGGAGATACCACGCCCCCTGTTGACGGAAGAGGGGCGTGACCTTTGGGTCGATCCCCAGGGATCGTTCTGGCGGGCCAGCAGCTTTATCAACAACGCCCGGTCCTACGATACCCTCCGACATGCCGGGCATGCCCGGGAAGTCGGCTTTGCCCTGGCCCTGTTCCATAACCTCATCAACGACCTGCCCATCCGCCAACTGGCCGATACGCTGGAAGGATTCCATATAACACCCCGCTACCTTCAACACTTTGACCGGGTCCTGACCGTAACCAGCCTGAAAAAATCCCCTGAAGTAAATTATGGCTTACGGTTCATAAACCGGCGAAGGACCTGGGCAGATGTCCTCGAAAAGGCCAAGGCCCAGGGCAGGCTCCATCTGCGGCCGATCCATGGTGACCCCAAGGTCAACAATGTCCTGATAGACCCCTCGACCCAACAGGCCGTCAGCCTGGTTGATCTGGACACCGTCAAGCCCGGACTGATTCATTATGATATCGGTGATTGCCTGCGTTCAGGCTGTAATCCGCTCGGGGAAGAAACCGGTCAATGGGAGTCGGTTCGTTTCGAACTGGAATATTGCCGGGCCATGCTGCAGGGCTATCTGCCCATGGCTCGGGCCTTTCTTCTGGAGAACGACTACGACTTTCTTTTTGAGGCCGTCCGTTTAATCGCCTTTGAACTGGGGCTCCGGTTCTTCACCGATTATCTGGAAGGCAATATCTACTTCAAAGCCGCCTCTGAGGAACATAATCTTATCCGGGCACTGGTCCAATTTAAGCTTACCGAGAGTATCGAGGACCAATCATCGGATATTCAGGCCCTCATTAAGGACCTGAGGTGAAGGCCCGGGCTTTTACCCTGCAACCGTTTCCCGAAACCGGTCCCCTGCCCTTTTTAGCAATTTCGGGGACCATCGCCCGTCAGGCCGATACCCTGATTCTTTTGGTTGTTTCTAATTGTCGAGGGAAGTCCCCTTCTGATAGCAACGGAGCGGCATTTCGTTCTTAATGATACAGGCCGCACATCTATTGCATGAAACGCAGGCTACGGCCTCCGCCTTTCCCTCTCTGAATTTCTTAACGAGAGAGGGCTCTTTGATAAAGGGACGGCTCATGGATATACCGTCGGCATATTTATTCTCCAGGATCTCTTCCATTTTAGCCTTGGTCCGCAGCCCACCGACCAAAAATAACGGAAGGCCGTTAAGCACCGGCCGGATCAACTTAGCCGCCTCCTGGTTGAAACCTTCTTCAAAATTATATTTCCCGATCCATTTCTTGACCATGAAGCGGCCCAAGGGCTTCTTCCACCAAGGGAAGGATCGTAAAAAATCCTCCACCGGGATTCCCCCCCGTACCGAGTTCATGGGAGAAAAGGCGGCCGTCCCGCAACTGATCTCCAGGCCGTCTATTCCTGACTTAACCAGCCATCGGGCATATTGGACGGCCAAAGAAGGGGTAATCCCCGGCCGTGGCGTGTAATCGTGCGAATTGAGTTTTACCAGAAGGGCCCGGCCGTCGGCCAGGACTTTCTTGACCGCGAGCAGGATCTCCTTCAGGAAGCGGAATCGATTTTCATCGGAGCCTCCCCATTTGTCTTCCCGACGGTTAAAAAATGGAGAGAGGAACTCGTTAATCAGATAACCGTGGGCGGCGTGAAGCTGGACCCCATCCGCCCCGGCTTCAACAGCCCGCGCGGCGGCTTGCCCAAAGGCCTGGATGGCTTCCCGGATGTCCTCTTCCCGCATAACCTTGGGCCTGACAAAATCCAGGGGATCGGTCCTGATAGCGGAAGGTCCCAGGGCGGGATGGCCGGTGACGGATTTGTGGGATTGGAGGCCGCCATGGCCCAACTGGAAAACAATCTTCCCGCCTTCATGATGTACGGCCTCAACCAGCTTGCGCAATCCGGGGACCAGTTCGTCGCGGTCTATGCCGGTTTGATGCCAATGACCTCGCCCCAACGGATGAACATACATGTGACCCGGAATAGTCAAACCGACCTCCCCTTGAGCCAGATTCCGGTACCGGTTGATCAACCCATCGGTGACCTCGCCATTGGTTCCGGAAAGACATTCGTAAGTCGCCGACTGGATGAATCGGTTTTTAATCTCCAACCCCCCCATTTTGATCGGTGTAAATAGAATTGACATAGGGCTGAATCTCCAAAGAATTTAAATCGAGAAGATCAGTTTGCCATAGGGTTTCCCATTTTACGGCTGTCGGGTCCCCCCCTGGCGCTGCCTTGTTCGACCGGTCTCTTCCAAATTCCATAATCTCGTTAAAATTTTAAATATTTCTTTTAGAATGTCAATAAGTTTAATTGGCTTGCCCCCCTCACTTTTCGATAACGTACCCGAATGTTTCTCCCTTTGATCAGGGTCGGCTTTTTGGGAGCCGGAAATGTGTTTTCTCTGTTTTTCTCTTGACAGGATGACTTCCGAGGAATAAATTCGATGTTTATGAAAATATCGAAAAATAGATATAGAGGAAAAAGGCCCAGGAGAATATCGGAAACAAGTTCGAGGAGGCCCAGGCATGGCAAAAAATAACTGTATACGAATTCAAAAAGAGCAACTAACGGCCATGGTCAATGAACACCAGAGGTGGTTGGAGACGGAAGGCCGGGAAGGGAAAAGGGCGGAATTGCAAGGGGTTGACCTGTCCAATTATAATATGCAGCAGGTCAATCTGGAAAGAGCCGACCTCCAAGGGGCGAATCTGCGAGGCGCCAATCTCCGGATGTCCAATTTTAAGGGGGCGGACCTCCGAAAGGCTGATCTCCATCTGGCAAACCTTCAATGGGCTATTTTCCTGAGCGCCGATTTGGAAAAGGCCAATCTTCGACGGGCGAATCTTCATTTTGCCAACTTTGCCAAGGCCAACCTCGACCAGGCCGATCTGGAAAATGCCTTTTTACATAATGCCTTTTTCTCTGAAGCCCGGTTGAAGGAGGCGAATCTCACCAATGCCAGCTCCAGATTTAACGAATTTTATCTGGCCGACATGAGACAGGCCATTTTAAAGAGAGCAACGATTACCGAATCTAATATGAAGGAGGTTATTCTCAGCGGAGCTGACCTTTCCGGCACGGAAATAATCCGCTCAGACTTTGAAAGGGCCGACCTGAGAAAGGCGGTAATTTGCCAGGCTTGGATCTTTAAGACGAATTTTAATGGGGCCGATTTCAGAGGCGCAGACCTGAAAGGTTCAATAATTGAAAAAAGCAATTTCAGAAAGGCCATACTGCAAGATGCAAACCGGGCTGATGTCCAGATCCTGGATTCGGATTTCCAAGAGTCTGACTTTGAAAACTTAAATTCTCATGGACAGGGGTAAAACTGATGGAGACCAAGTATGCGGGTTTACTAAAAAAGGGGTTAGAATTGGGCGCTCAGGAGGCAAAAACCTTGAGCGCCGCCAAGATTATTTTTGATTCCCGGGCCTTCCTTAAATGCCGTTTCGGGTGCAATCGCTGGGGGAAATATTGGACCTGTCCCCCTCATACCAATTTTTCTCCTCAAATGTTCAGGGAAGCCTTTTCAAATTATCAGGAGGCGATCTTCATTAAAACGGTGGATCCCAAGATAGGACAGGAAATCGCCGTCGCCTTGGAGAAAGAAGCCATGCTTTCTTATGGATGCTAATTTGCCTTTGCCATGGCCATGTGTGTTCAATGCGAAACCTGCGCCTTTCCCGAACCCTGCCGATACCCCCATCTGGCCCGTCCCTCCATGGACGGATTCGGTGTAGATATCGGAAAAACCTTGGAACCATTGGGGTTCAAAGTGGAATTTGACAAAAATGGAGAATTCCTTCCGGCCTGGTACAGCATGGTCTTACTGGAGTAAATGCTTCTAATCGTAGCCTTGGTGTCATGGAAAAACTAACAGCGATCCTTAAACGGTTCTGGCTCCTGGCTCCTGGATTCCGGAATTTCAAATATCTCTGATAGGTTTGACCAGGGATTGCAACACTACAAGGGGGCGAGATGTCTGTTTGGAAGAAATGGATTTCAGAGCAGGTGAACGAGCTGGCGGCAGAGGTGATTAAAATTCGCCGCGACCTCCATCGACAGCCGGAGGTTTCGGGTAAGGAAGAGCGAACATCGGCCCTCGTGGCAGATTATCTTGCGGATTTAGGGATGAAGGTGCGAAGGGGCCGGGAGAACTACGGGGTTGTCGGCCTTTTACAGGGAGCAAAGTCCGGTCCGACCGTGGCCCTGCGGGCCGATATGGACGCCTTACCGCTGACCGAGGCGACCGGGGTCGAGTTTGCCTCCCAGGTGGAAGGCGTAATGCACGCCTGTGGGCACGACCTCCACACCGCCGTGCAACTGGGGACCGCAGCGGTTCTAAGCCGGCTGCGGGACCGGCTGGAAGGCAACGCCCTTTTTCTTTTCCAACCCTCCGAAGAATTTTTTCCCGGCGGGGCAGTGGGGATGATTCAGGAGGGGGCTTTGGATAATCCACGGCCGGACGCCGTCTTCTCCCTCCACACCCACCCCATCCCGGTGGGTCAAATTGCCATCGTCCCCGGGCCGATGATCGGGTCGGTGAGCACCCTGAGTCTTCGGATCCTCGGGAAAGGCGGCCACTTCTCGTTTCCCCATAAGGCCGTGGACCCCATCGTAGTTGCGGCCCACGTCGTGGTGGCCCTCGAATCGATGATGACCCGGCGGGTGGACCCGCTGGACCCGGCGGTTCTGACCTTTGGTATGGTCCAGGGTGGAACACGGGACAACATCATCGGCGATATGGTGGTCTTGCGCGGGAATATAGGTGCCCTTGACGAGTCGCTGTGCCAGTTCCTCATGGAGGAACTGGAGAAAACGGTCAGGGGCGTCACCCAGGGGATGGGGGCGCATTACAAACTCAAGTACATCCACGGCTACCCTACCCTGCGAAACGATCCTGAGATGACAGCCTATGTGCAAAAAATCGCCGGACCATTGATCGGAGACCGGAATGTCAAAACTTGCAAACCTACCCTGGGCGGAGAAGACTTCTCTTTCTTCCTGCAGAAAATTCCCGGGGCCATGTTTTATCTGGGCACCCACGACCCGGCCGCCGGAGACCCGATCTTCAACCACGACCCCCGGTTCAATCCGGACGAAAGGGCAATCCCTTTGGGGATGAAACTCATGACGCACCTCGTAGCTGAATTCAAGCAGTCGGGCCGTTGTTGAGCCGTGCAGTTACCCAGGAATGATGCCCGGAAGCACTTATCGAGAATCACCGTGCATATTGTTTGATCTCGTCGAGTTGTAAAAGCCGTTCTTTTCGATCAGGCCCCAGCCTCCCCTCTTCCCGTTTCGGCTTCAGCCTTCCGGGGTTTGGGTCCTTCCGCCGGCGGACCGGCAAACACCTGGGCTACCGACATCCATTTTTCCGCAACTAATCCTTGGACAGACAGATTGGTATCTTGGTAGTGCCTTCGCTGAGTCACCACCAGGCAAAAATCTTCCGCCTCTCCGCTGATCTTTTCCCCGGATTCTTCCGGCCCCCAGGTCCACAATTTTCCACTCGGACTGGTTAGCTCCACCCGGACTTGCAAACTGGGGACTTCCATTCCACGGCAGGAAAAGCTCCACCCAAAGGTGACATTTCCCAGGTGGGCAATATGCTTAAGTCGGTCGGTGGCCGGTCGTTTAATCCCCAAGGCGTCGACGACATCTTGTCCGTGAGCCCAAGTTTCCATAATTCTGGCGGTGGCCGATGATCTGGCACTCATGGGTAAATGCCAGGGCAGTCGGGCTTTGGGATCGAGCACCTCATAGGCGGCTATCATGCCATTTCTTTCGGTACGCCACCAGGTCAGGAGTTCCGAAATGCTTTTTTTAAGCCCGGGCTCCCGTGTATATTGAAACAAATCTTCAAGGTGCTCGGCGATTTTGTTCGTTTCTCCGTCAAAGGCCGCTTTATCGGAAGCCGAAAGCCTGGCCAGCTTGTCGAAATAGGCGACATGGGCGATTTCGTCCCTAACGGTCCAATCATAAAACGGTGTTTTTTTGTTCCAATCCGCATCGCTGATTTGGGAAACGATATCATCGAGCGCTTGCCCTTCGTCGGCCAGGTCCTGACATAATTCCTTCATGGGGTTGCTCCTTTTCTATTGCTTTTTAATATCTGGCGTGTTCTGCCCCGGTGCGCATGTCAAATCCTCCAAACCGAAAACCCCTTTCCTTTTAATGATCAGAAAGAGGCTTCCAAGATTTGTTGTTTCGGCACGCAAAGACTGGCATTTAGCAAGACATCGACCTTGGCCCTTTTCCCTTTCAGGGCTAAGGCCTGATCCACGGCCTCTTGCAGCGAGGGTATGGGGCGGATGAAGGTTCGGGATAAGAAAGTCGGATCCAGGTCGGTAACCCCCCAGATCTGTCCGCCTTGTTCCAGGAATTTCAAGTTGCGGGCCACCCGGTGGAGGCCCAGACGGTAAGGCTGATAGATGAGAAGCCGGGACTTTTCCGGATCGCCGGTCTGGATCATCAATTTTTGAAATTCGAGCGGACCCGGCCCCAGCGGACAGGGCATGACCAATATAAGGATACCGTCTTCCTTTAAAGCCATCTTGCCGTGTTCAATGGGCTTTTGGGATTGGTAGAGGTCGATATCCATGGGCGGGAAAGTCACACTGATTAAAATATCGGCCTTTTCCTGGAAAGGAAGGGTAAAAACCTCATCGGCCTTTTGAGCAGCCATTCTTAAAGTCTCCTGAATGGATCCGCAATGGGCGGCATAAAAATGATGGTCCGGGGTCAGGACCAGCATCAGGGAAAAAATGGGCGGGATTGTCAGCAGACGGACGGCTTCTTCCAGATCTTCATGGACCGGGTTGCCGGACAATTGAAGGGGTTGGGCCTTCGGATCCATGGCCAGGGAGTGATTGGTTACAATCGAAGAATAAGCCGCCACTCCTGGGACAATGGCCTTTCGGCCCCCGGTATAGCCGGCAAAATAATGGGGTTCCACCGAGCCGATGACCAGGAGACGGTCGGCCATCATAACCGCCGGATTGACCAGGACCCGGGTCCCTCGTGAGGTTTCACCGAGGAAAATCATCCCCCCTTCCTGACGGCAGTCATGAAACCGGACCCGATCCTTTAGTTCCGGCCAAAGGGACCCGAAGATAAATCGGCAACCTTTCTCCGTGCTTTTTATATGGGTTGCGGTGGCCACCAGGATATTAAAGGGATAAGGAGAAATTTCCGGCCAGAGGTGTTCCAATACCCGGCCGCTCGGGGTCGGCCGGGTTTCATCATTGACCAGGATCAATAATGACTTACAGCCCCTTAAGAATTCGGATAATGATGGAGCATCCACCGGATTTTCAAGGGCCTGGTTTAATCCTGTTTCAAACGAAACTGATCGGACTTCCCGGGGAGAAAGGAGTTCACCCCAGTTCTCTTCCGGGATTTTCAAAGGAACGGTTTCTTTTCCGTAAGGGATCGATAGGATCTTCATGATTCAAAACGGTTTACGGTTCACGGTCTAAGGTGCACGGTTTGGTTTAATGCCTTTCTTTGAACCTTGGACCTTGCACCTTGTCCCTTAAACCTTTTATTATCACGCTGCCTTTCGCGTCTTTTTCTTCAGGCGGCTGATCCGCAGTCGTAACCGATCTATCGATTTCTTTTCGTTTTTTTCTCGGACCTCAACCTTTTTGCCCCGCAGTTCCTTTATCTTTTCTTTCAACTGGCGCATGGACCGGTCCCCTTTTTTGCCCGGTTCCTCCTTAATCCCCCGGGCTTTTTTAATGACGGAGAAGACTTCCTCTTTATTCATCCCGTGAACACCGACAATATCAGGAATGGTCATAGCCAGAGCCCGCAGTTCCTTGGACGTCATTTTTTCAAGAGGTTTTTCTTTTTTTTCAGCCTTTTCTTTTTTACCCATAATGCTTATTCTCCTTTAGTGTTAAATTAAAGTTACAAGATGCAAGTTTCAAGATGCAAGATAAAATCTTGGGCCTCGCACCCTGAACCTGCAACTTGAAACTTATGCTTTGAGCTTTGAGCTTTGAGCTTTCAGCTTTCAGCTTTGAGCTTTCAGCTTTTTCCCCTACCCTTTTTTACCTTCCGCGATCTCCGCCAATTTCATAAAAGGCTTAAACAGATCGATGGGGATCGGAAACAAGGTGGTTGAATTATTCTCTGAAGCCACTTCCCGCAGGGTCTGGAGATAGCGGAGCTGAAGGGCCACAGGATGTTCCTCAATGATAGCAGCGGCATCGGCCATGCGGGCGGCGGCCTGGAATTCCCCTTCGGCGTTGATGACCTTGGCCCTTCGTTCCCGTTCAGCCTCAGCCTGTTTGGCCATGGCCCGTTGCATCTCCTGGGGTAAGTCAATCTGTTTAACTTCTACGACAGACACTTTAATCCCCCAGGGATCAGTATGCAAATCCAGGATCTCCTGTATTTCCGTGTTGACCTTTTCCCGTTCCGAGAGGATCTTGTCCAACTCCGCCTGGCCGCAGACACTGCGCAACGTAGTCTGGGCTAACTGGGAGGTGGCATACAGATATTGCTGAACCTCGACCGTGGCTTTTACGGCATCCATGACTCGGAAATAAACCACGGCATTAACCTTGACCGAGACATTATCCCGGGTAATGACATCCTGGGCCGGTACATCCATGGTGACCGTCCGGAGATCCACTTTGATCATCTTATCAATAATGGGTATCAAAATAATAAGTCCCGGTCCTTTGGCCCCGATTACCCGACCCAGACGGAAGACAACCCCCCTCTCGTATTCGTTCAGGATACGAATAGCACTGCTCAAAAAAAAGATCCCCAATACAACAATGACAGCCAGCGTGTACATAATGAACTCCTTTCTTTAATTTTAGATTTCGGATTGCGGAGCTAAAAAATTCCTTTTTTCTCCGAACTCCAAGCTCCCAACTCTTATTTCCGTTTCACTTTTAAAAGCAGATGTTCCAACCCGACTACCTCTACCACCTCACCGGCCTCGATAATTTCATCGGATTGGGCATTCCAGATTTCTCCATGAACAAAAACCTTGCCCGGATGATCCGGAGTAATCCTTTGTTGCACCCGCCCAGGTTCTCCCAAGATCCCCTGATTTCCGGTCTGAGGTTTCCGGCGATAGGCTTTTACAGCCAGGGAGATGACCAAAACAAAAAACCCGGAAATAACCAAAACAGAAGTAATCAGAACCTGAAGAGAAATTCCCACTTGCCCCTCCCCTGTTTTAAACAACATAAGAGAACCGAGGGTCAAAGAAATAATCCCGGCCACAGTTAACAGTCCGTGGCTGATCACCTTGGCCTCGGCAATAAAAAAAATGATAGACAAAACGATTAAAAGCACCCCGGCGTAGTTGACCGGCAGGGTTTGCATGGCAAAAAAGGCCAGGATCAGACAGATCCCACCGACCACTCCGGGGAAAATTCCCCCGGGGTGGATCAATTCAAAAAAGATCCCCATCATGCCCAGCATCATCAAAACATAAGCCAGGTTAGGATCACTGATGGTTCGAAGGATACGATCGCGAAAATTTTCTTTAAGATGGACCACGGTCAGGTCCTTGGTCCGGATCAGTTTGGGTTGTTTGGAAGTGGTCACCTTCCAGCCATCGGACTTTTGCAAAAGGTCCGCCAGGTCGCTGGCGATTAAATCGATGACTTTGAGCTCCAGGGCCTTTTCGGCGGTAACGGATTCGCTTTTTAAAACCGCCGATTCAACCCAGTCGGCATTTCTCTTTCGTTGATCGGCAATGCTGCGGACATAGGCCACCATGTCTTTTTCCACTTTTTGAGACATGGTTTTATCGATGTCTTTGCCGCCGATATTGACCGGATGGGCTGCCCCGATATTGGTACCCGGGGCCATGGCCGCCAGATCGGCTGCCAGGACGATCATGACCCCGGCCGAAGCCGCCCGGGCTCCGCTGGGTGAGACAAAAACGATAATCGGAATCTGGGCGTTCAGAATACCCTTGACAATGGTCCTCATAGAAGAATCCAGC
>CAZVHO010000005.1:88597-90834 GCA_964627515.1 uncultured Thermodesulfobacteriota bacterium
CGGAATCTGGGCGTTCAGAATACCCTTGACAATGGTCCTCATAGAAGAATCCAGCCCCCCCGGAGTATCTAATTGGATCACCAGGGCAGCGGCCTTGTCCTTTTCGGCCTTGCTGATAGACCTGGTGACAAACTCCGCCACCGGAGGGTTGATGGAACTGGCAAGGGTAATAACATAGATGGGAGGTTTTTGATCCGCTGCCGAGACCGGGGAAGAAAAAACAAAGAGACATAGAATGAGGATGATCAGTGCGAGGATAGATCGGAGTTCGGAGTTCGGAGTTCGGGGTAAAGAAAAAGCCCCAACTCGATCTCGCCGAACGCTGAACGCTGAACGCTGAACGCTTTTTTTATTCCAACCCATCATACCCCCGTCGGACCTTTTTCAGGTCTTCCCAAGCCTCCCGCTTAGCATCGGGATTTCTCAAGAGAAAGGCCGGGTGAAAAGTGGCGATAAGGCGCCTGCCATGGAAATCCAGCCAACGGCCCCGTAATGCAGAAATTTTTTCTTTCGATCCGGTTAAGGTCTGGACCGCACAACTTCCCATGGCCACCAGGATCTCCGGCTCCACCAAACGGATCTCCTCTTTCATGAAATCCCGGCAGGCATTGATCTCATCCTCAAAAGGCTGTCGATTTTCCGGTGGCCGGCATTTGACCACATTGGTGATATAGACCACTTCTCGCTGCAAATTGATGGCCTGAATCATTTTGGTCAAGAGTTGTCCCGCCGGGCCGACAAAAGGACGGCCTTGTTGATCTTCTTCGACCCCCGGTGCTTCTCCAACAAACATCAGACGGGCCTTGAAAGCCCCCTGGCCCGGTACCGCCTGATGGCGCTCCCGGACTAAAGCACAATTCCGGCACCGCATAATGGTTTTTGACAAGGCCGTTAAAGAGTCCTGGATAACCAGGGGAACTGTTTCCCGGTTTTCTGGATTTTTTGGCGACCATGGCAAATAAGACCACCCCAAATGTTTTTGGAATTCAAAAAATTCTTGGAGCTGTCCGACCAATCGACCGAGGTCGGGTTGATCAGGACTGTGAATCATCATGAGTTTTTTGGCCTCTTCTTTTCACAATGGTATCAAAAATGAGGCCGGCCACTTCTTCTTTGAGCATCACCGGCAAAGACATGGTTTTCCCATCGGGAAAAAGGAAAAGAACCTGATTGGTATCGCCCCCAAAACCGGCTTCCGGCTTTCCTATGGGATTGGCCACAATCAGATCCAGGTTTTTTTCTTTTAACTTTTTAAGGGCATTATTTAAGAGGTCTTCGGTTTCAGCGGCAAAACCCACCAAAAATTGATTTTTCTTCTTTTGACCCAATAGGCGGAGGATATCCGGGTTTTGAACCAGGGTCAAATGGAGGACGGATTCTTTCTTCTTTATTTTTTGAGAAAAGACCTCCTGGGGGCGGTAGTCGGATACGGCCGCGGCCTTAATGACGATGGAGGCTTTCGGAAAGGCCCTCAAGACCTCTTCCTGCATTTCCAGGGCCGAGGTAACCCGAACGGTTGAGATGCCGGGGATATCCTCCAGATGGGTGGGGCCGGTGACCAGAATAACCTGGGCGCCCCTCCGCTTGGCCACCCGGGCTAAGGAAAAACCCATCTTGCCGGTCGATGGATTGGAAATAAACCGGACCGGATCGATAGCTTCCCAGGTACAGCCGGCCGTAATGAGAACCTGTTCCCCTTTTAAATCCTGGGGTGAAAGGATGTCCAGGATTTTTTCGATAATAATTTCGGCATCAGGCAAACGCCCCGGTCCTGTTTGTCCGCAGGCCAGGAACCCGGCAGAGGGTTCCAGGACATACTGCCCGAATCCCTTCAAAAGGTTTAGATTGGCCTGGACCACCGGGTTTCCAAACATCCGGACATTCATGGCCGGACAAAAAAGTTTGGGGGCCGGGCAGGCCAGGAGAAAGGTTGAAAGCAGATCATCGGCCAGACCGTGGGCTGCCTTGGCAATCAAATTGGCTGTGGCCGGGGCCAGAACGACCAGTTCTCCCCATTCACTCAATTGGATATGATCCATGGCCCCAGGGCGATAGGAATCGAAAAGATCGGTATAGACCCCGTGGGGGGTCAGGGCCTGAAAGGTCAACGGCGTGATGAAGCGCTGCCCATTCCGGGTCATAACAACCGCTACCCGGGCTTCCGCTTCGGACAAACGCCTCAAGAGCTCAACGGTTTTATAGGCCGCTATGCCGCCGCTGACCCCCAGAATGATGTG
>CAZVHO010000005.1:90934-94283 GCA_964627515.1 uncultured Thermodesulfobacteriota bacterium
GCTCCTTCTACCAGGTCAAACCATGAATCACCCCATGACATCGGCAGGCCGTAGCCACAAAAAAGGGGGGACGGCTCATTTGAGCACGGGTTTGAAGTTTCCTTAATTCTCCGAAAGGAAATCCACCAACCCCCGGGGCCAATTGCCGGCTTTCAATAACTTCCAGGGCAACTTTCGGGCCTCTTTGATCGGCAATGAACTTCCAAAGAGGAACCGTTCTCTTTTTTTTGGTTTTGAAACAATGGGTCAAAGGGGCCGGACAATTTTCAGGGCAGATAAAATCGGCATAACTTAAAAAAAGGCCTTCCCCGGACTGTTGGCAGTAAGGCAGGTGCAGGCCAAAGCTTCCAGGGGGAACAACGGTTTTATAACCCGGCCGTTTTCTTAAGTTCAAGGTCAGCCATTTCCAGGCCAGATGAATGGGCAGGGCGGGAATAATCCAATCGTTGTCCTTTATCGATTCCTGATATCTGGTCAGGAATTGAGGGCCGTCAGAGAGGACACGGATTCCAGGAAGATTCTCCTTCCCCGACAGGGCTTCCGGCCGATGATCGATGATCCAGATCCGGGCCTTCTCCCCACGTCGCCTCCATTGAGCCAAGGCCAGGTTCCCGAATTTACCAAAACCGACGATAAATACTTGAGTCAATGACGGCCTCTCGGGAAAATCCCAATCACCGAGGGAAGTCTGATCTGTTCCCCGAAAAAAAGACGCGTTGGTTCGCTCCCCTCCCCCTGGCCGGTGAAAAGATATTTAAAGGCCTTGATCTGAACTAATAACTGGGTACGATTTCCCCCATCCAGATTCAAAATAAATTGAAATCCAAAGGGCAGGGCTTTCAAATAATGTCCCAGATTATAGAGGGTAAAAAGGGGCTTTTCCGTGATAATA
This sequence comes from uncultured Thermodesulfobacteriota bacterium, assembly GCA_964627515.1. GTDB lineage: Bacteria > Desulfobacterota > RBG-13-43-22 > RBG-13-43-22 > RBG-13-43-22 > RBG-13-43-22. The sequence goes on from CAZVHO010000005.1 coordinate 91,827, forward strand.
ATATAAAGGTGCCTGGTCCCGTCCTGGGCCAGGACTGTTCGATTGGCCTGGAAATTGCTTTGATTAACCCGGACCTGCCCTTTGGGGTCCAACAGGATGGGAAAAGATTGGACCCCTTGGCTGTAAGAGGCGATTATTTCTTCACTCTTGTCATCCTTTAAATCGATCAAGGCCGCTTTGGGAAGGTGCTCAAAGCCTTTTTGAGGTTCAGCCAGAAACATCCCCTTCATGTGCCGGTTTTTAAATGGCCCAAAGGAGGTCCCATTAACCAGTATCCTCCCGGCCGGGTTAAAATTTTCCTGATAAAATCCTCCATTACACAATATCGTCGCTCCCGTGCTCTGATGCCACTCCTTGATGGTTTTGGGCTCCCGGTTAAAAAACACCCGAAAAGACCAAAGCTCAGGATCAATTCGAAGGATTGCCAGGGTATTAACCGTTACATTTTGAGAACGGACTTCCCAGCGATAAAAAGAAAGGCCCGGAGACAATATCTGCCAGGGTATCGGGGCAGGAAGGGGTTTTTCTTCCCCTTGCGAGGGTAACGGAGCAAAAAATAAGAGAAAAATAAGTATTGGGCCGTAAATAAGTTTCATGCTGAAAAGGAAGGCGGACCGTGAATCAAAAAAATGGAGGCGGCAACCGGACTCGAACCGGTGAATAACGGTTTTGCAGACCGCTGCCTTAGCCACTTGGCTATGCCGCCGGATAGACGGGAATCATAATTTTGGAGCGGGAAACGGGATTTGAACCCGCGACTTCAACCTTGGCAAGGTTGCACTCTACCACTGAGTTATTCCCGCTCAATCCTGCAAATTAACCGAACCCGGATCTTTTGTCAATTGAAAAAATGTTCTTTTTTTAATGGATTGATCAGTACGCCCGGCGCCCCAATAACCAGGAGCACAAGAAAAAGAAACAACCGATTAAAATGGTAGTCGCCCCGGCCGGGGCATTCAAATAAAAAGAGAGCAGGATGCCTGAAATACCGGCGATTAAGGCTAAAATCATGGCCACCCAAAACAGGCTGGACATCCCCTTGGCCAAATTCCTGGCCGTAGCGGCCGGCACGACCAGCATGGCGGTGACTAAAAAGAGTCCGATAGCCCGGATACTGAAAGTAACCACGATAGCCAGAATCAGGGAAAAACCGTATTCCAACCACCTCACGGATATCCCTCGGGAAGCAGCCAGGTGATGATTCAGACTGATCAGAAACAATCGATTGAACCAAATCCCCATAACGATGAAGACCAGAGTCCCGATCAAAAGGAGCAATAACAGCTCGCCATCGTTGATGGCCAAAACGGTTCCATAAAGATAGGCCTCCAGATTGCGGGTTTCTTTTTGGGCATATAAGACCGTGATCCCAAGGGCCACGGTAGCCGAAAGGATGACACTGATAACGGTATCGGAGGACAGATCCGATCGCCCCTTGACCAGGGTAATACTGAGCCCGGCCAGGACTCCAAAACCAATCAGCGTAATTGAAGGCTCTACCCCCCAGAGGACTCCCAGGGCCACCCCGGCAAAGGTCGAATGGCTGATGGCATCTGAAAAAAAGGCCATCCGGAAATTGACCACATGGACCCCCAGGACGGCACATAAGGGGGCGATAATAATCATAGCGCCGATAGCCCGCCAGATAAAAGCAAATTGGGCCCATTCGAAAGGGACCGCGGTTTGCAAAAAAGAATATAAAGGGGAAAAGAGGGCTTCCATGGATCAGGGATTCAATTCGCCGTCGCCATGATGGGGGCCATGGCTGTGGGGATAAATTTGAACATGAAGTCCGAAGGTCTTCAACAGATTCTCTTCGGTAAGGGTACTTAAACCCCCGCAACAGCGAACGGTTTTATTTAAACAGATCACGTGCTGGGCATGGTTGGAGACCACCGAAAGGTCATGGGAAATCAAGATAACGGTCAGATTGGCCTGACCCTGAATATCGGAAAGGAGGTCGCAAAACAACTGTTCTCCCGTGGCATCAATCCCGGCGGTCGGCTCATCGAGCAGCAGGACCTGTGGATTACCCTCTAAAGCCATGGCCAACAGGACCTTTTGCAATTCTCCACCGGATAGTTTGCCTATGAAACGATCTTCCAGGCCCAAGGCCCCTACCCTTTTTAATCCGGCCCGGACTTGATCCCTGACCATTTTTCTTTTCCCCAGCCAGAGGGGTTTCCTGTTGACCGAAATAGTCATCAGATCTTCCACCGTGCAAGGCAGACCCCGGTCAAATTCCAAACGTTGAGGCACATAACCCATGTCAGGTCGTCCCCCACGGGAACCTCCAAAATGAATGGTCCCTTTATAAGGAATCAATCCCAGGAGGGCCAGGAGCAAAGTCGTTTTCCCGGCACCATTGGGACCTATAATGGCCGTGGTCCGACCGGCCGGGATGGAGCAGGTAACATCCTTCAGGATCTCTACCTTGCGGATATTGACCTCCAAATT
>CAZVHO010000006.1:0-79628 GCA_964627515.1 uncultured Thermodesulfobacteriota bacterium
AGCTTCTCCCTTTGTAAAAGCTCCAACAATTGTCGGCATCCCTGAATCTGTTCCCCAAGGACCCTCTTGATTGCCCCAAGTGTTTCCATTTATATTTCTTCTAATATTTTTCCGGCTATTTTAAAGGAATCCATGGTATAGGTGCCATCCTGGATACTCTTTTTCAACGCTTCAACATTCTCGGTCCTTATCTCCGGCATCTGCTGGATTACCTGTTTTAACTCCGCTAATTCCTTTGCCCTTCCGGAGAGACGGACTTGATCGGATTGACTGACCTTTTGGGAACTTTCACTGCTCCCTGCACCGGCTTCTTTGTTACCCACCTTTTGAGATCTGAGTTGAATCTCCTGGTTTTCGGGTGGTCTTGTGCCCTCAACTTTCATGACCTTCCTCCCATCAAAAAATGTTTAATCTTGTTTCTGTATCGACATTTTCCGGGAATTTCTTTAATAAAATCTGTTAAAAAGATCATGATACACTCATAAATGGACATAAATAGTAAAAAAATATCCCAAACACTTTAACCCTTGAGGGACTTGTATAAAGTCCATCATCTATTTATCCGATTATCCTTGTTTCTTTTTGGATCAAACCCAGGGGATCAATCTTTTTCCCGTTATATTGCATCTCAAAATGAAGATGAGCCCCTGTTGACTTCCCGGTATTGCCTACCAGAGCAATGACTTGTCCCTTATCGACCTCGTCTCCCAAAGAAACCAGATTGGTCATATTATGGCCGTATTTGCTTATGAATCCATCTCCATGATCTATCACTACGGTGTTCCCATATCCTTGGGTCAACCCGCTGAAAATCACCCGGCCTTTTTTAATGGGGAATATTTCTCTACCTGACTGAGCGGCAATATCAATCCCGGAATGAAATTTTTCTTGCCCGGAAAAGGGGTCTTGCCTCCATCCAAAAGGGGAGCTAATTGGGCCGTCGACCGGGCGCCTCATCTGGGAATCCGGACCGAAATCCGGCAGTTCCTCTTCCGGGGATTTAAGGATCGGAGAAGTATCCAACAGCTTTTTTTCGCCAGTCATGGAAGATTTAATCGGGTCTTTTAAAGATTTAATCGGGTCTTTTACCGGATCCTGTTGATTTTGAAGATCTTTCCAAACCAGACCTTCCATCTGCTTCAGGAGTATTTCTCCCAGACCGAGACCTCGTTCGGCAGCCAGCCGGGCTACTTCCATGTCAAAAAGACTGTTATAAATATCGTTCCCCAGCCCTTTCCCTAAAAAACCTCCCTGGGTCGTCTGTCTCATTTCTTTGAGGAGTTCATAGATAAAAAGGGCTTCCAGTTCCTTGACCGCCTCCTTTAGGCGGGTCTTTGTGGGTTCAGGATTTGAAAGGGCAGCCTGATTCTCCAGTCTTCGGGCCGATTGTCCGCCTAAGGCACTCAAGTTAACGTGATTATTGGTCGTCTCTCCAATCATATGATCTCCAGTTCCACTTTAAGGGCGCCAGCACTTTTCAGAGCCTGCAGGATGGCGATGAGGTCTCTGGGCGTCACGCCCAAGGAATTAAGGGCCCTGACCACTTCCCCAAGGGTTATTCCGGCCACTTCTACCAGAGCGGCCTTTTGTTCCTTGACGTCCATTTTGGTTTGTGGGACGACTACGGTCTCTGCCTTGGAAGGGGCAAAAGGCGGGGGTTGAGAAATTTTATAGTCGGTCGTCACCTCTATCGTCAGACTGCCATGCGAGATGGCCACCGGAGATATCCGGACCCTTTCCCCCATGACTACCGTTCCGGTCCTCTCATTAATGACTATCTTGGCCGGTACATCTAAAGTGACTTCCAAGGCTTCGATCTGGGAGATAAAACCCATGGTCCCACCCAGGAAATCCCCCGGGGCCCGGAGTTTGATGAGAGAGGGATCCACCGCTTCGGCATATTCGCCCCCCAATTTTTGGTTAATGGTTTGGGAAATTTGAAAAGCTGTAGTAAAATCGGGATTGTGAAGGAGCAGATGGATTTCATTGCCCTTCAATAAAGGGATATCCAACCCCCGTTCGATAATAGCCCCATTGGGAACCCGGCCGGTCGTCGGGTGATTTTTTTGAACGGCTGATCCCCCGGCCCCGGCCGAAAACCCTCCCAAGGAGACCGGTCCCTGGGCCAGGCCATAGACCTTTTGATCCGGCCCCTTTAGCGGGGCCAGAAGGAGGGTTCCCCCCTGAAGGCTCTTTGAATCGCCCAAGGCCGATACCACGGCATCGATCTTGATTCCAGGTTTGGGAAAAGGAGGCAAGGTGGCGGTTATGATCACGGCTGCGGTATCCTTAGCCTGAATATCCTTCGGATTGACCGTCAACCCCATCCTGGCCAGCATATTGGCGATACTTTGCATAGTGGCCAAGCCTTTGTCCCCCGTACCATTTAAGCCTACCACCAGGCCATACCCAAGCAATTGGTTCTCCCGGGCCCCTTCCAGGCTGGCTATGTCTTTAATCCGTTCGGCCTGAACCGGAGTAGACACCAGCGAATCCGTAAAAAACAAAATCCCCAAAACCGCCAATAAAAAATAACCCTCAATTGCTTTCAAGTTGACCCTCGCTGGAATTCTGTTTCAACGCTTATGCCCTTACAGGGCGCCACGAAGCCTGGAATCCTGGAACCCTATTTTCGTACTAAACCCTCATGACCCATTGGGTCACCACGAAGCATGAAAATGCGAATATCGAATATCGAACATCGAATAATGAATGTCGAAGTAAGGTTGGGTTTGAACCCGTAACCCGTAACTCTATTTTCGTACTAAAAAGGCCAGGCGTAATCCAACAGTCTGACCAGCCATCCTTGCCCTTGTTTGTCATTGATCACACCGTCACCGGTATAAATCACCTCGGCGTTGGCCACATAACTGCTCAATATGGTGTTGTCGAAGGCAATATCATCCGGCCGGATAACCCCCCTTAATAAAAGGAGCTGTTTTTCCCGGTTTACGGTAATATCTTTACGGGATTCAATAAGGAAATTCCCGTTCGGCAGGACTTCCACCACCCGGGCGGTAATCGTAGCGACCAGGCTGCCTTGACGGGTGGTATTACCCGTACCGGTGAAATCATTTTTTCCACTGGCCTGAACCTTCGGTGCCAGGGTTCCCGCCAGGCCCCCGCCGAAAAGATTTTTCAGATCGTAAGTCAAGGAACCACCAAACAGATTCGTAATACCGACATCCATGGAGGAATCCCGGCTGGTGGCCGTGTCGGCCTTCTTGGTTGCCGAGGAACTCTCTACGATATTAATGGTTACCAGATCATTCAATCCCCGGGCCTTCCGATCCTCAAAAAGTCCGGCTGAATCGCGCCATAAGGAGCCGGTGCTTCGGATTTCCTTTTTGCTCTCCTTATAGACGTAATGGGGGGGCATCTCTTTGGAAAACTGGGGGGTGGTTGGTGCGCAGGCCCCGGTTATCCAGACGATCCCTACCGGAATCATAAACCCTCTCATAACACTCTTGATCGACATCGACTGGTTACTCCCGATAATTTTGATAGATTCTCAGCTTTGGTTAGTTGTCGATTAATAAATTACCCTGACATTTTTCCCGTCTATCGGAATCCCGCGTATATCCTGTTTCGAAGAAAGATTAATCACTCGTATTTGCCGGCCGGGAAAACCGTCTTCCCGTGCTTCTCCCAGGCTGGTAATTCTTAAACCAGGCGCCGATGCGATCAGGGTGATGCGCTGCCCTTTTTTGATCACCGGAACGTCCCCCAAGGCACTTTCTATGAGCGGCCTGTTCGTGCCGATGGATCGTTTGATGGTTTTTCCCCAAGCCCCTTCCAACCGGGTCAGAACGTCTTTAGGCATCCTGTTGACATCGAGCAAGGCCAGATAGATATCATCTTTTTCAATGATTTGACCGTGATTTAACGGCCTTCTGGAGGTCACGACCCAATCCAGGGCCATGATTTTAGCCTGAACCAGGAGCTTCTCCCCTGACTTGAACTCGAATGAAAAAATCGCCCGGCCCAAAGGGCCGCTGATCAATCGGAGGCTTTTCGGCGGATCCTTGGGAAGCGGTTCTTCGACGTGGAGGTCCAGAATCTCGATTTCCGCCCAGGGATAATGGGTTGTTAAATAAGTTTTTACCACGCCCCTTGGTTCCCAGGAAGCCGACGAGGCCGGCAGGACCAATACAAAAAAAAGAAAGAACAGCAACCAGCCGGATAAACAGGGGAGAATAAAAATTTTTTCCAGTTGTTTCATAATCTTACCGTTCCTATCGCTTCAAATTATTGGCGATCTGGAGCATTTCATCTGAGGCCTGGACAGCCTTGGAATTGATCTCGTAGGCCCTTTGGCTGACAATCATATTGACCATTTCTTCAACGATATTCACATTACTCATCTCCACATACCCCTGGCTTATGGTGCCCATCCCTTCCGTCCCCCCCGGGGTCCCTGTCACCGGATCCCCGGACGAGCCGGTAGGCACAAAAAGGCTTTTGCCAATAGCCTTGAGTCCGGCCGGATTAATAAAACGGGCCAATTCAATCTGACCGATTTGGGTCGGTGTTTTGCTGCCGCTTTGGGTGATGCTGATCTTTCCGTCGGAACCTATGGTAATGGTTTGGGTGTTGGCCGGAATAGTGATGGCCGGGTCCAGGGCATAGCCATCGGAATTGACAATCCGCCCGCCGCTATCCAGCTTGAAGGCCCCGTTCCGGGTGTAGGCAACCTCTCCGTCCGGTTTGGTGATTTGAAAGAAACCCTCTCCTTCAATAACCATATCCAGATTGTTTCCGGTCTGAACAAAATTCCCTTGTAAAAAAATCTTTTGAACCGCCACCGGTTTGACCCCCAACCCCAGTTGGATCCCTGATGGCACTTCGGCCCCCTCGGCCGATAAGGTCCCGGGTGTCTTCAGGTCCTGATACATCAATTCCTGGAAATCGGCCCGACTCCTCTTATAACCGACCGTGTTTACATTGGCCAGGTTATTGGAAATGACATCGATATTCAGTTGTTGGGCTTCCATACCGGTAGATGCGATAAATAAGGAGCGTATCATTTTTTTCTTTCCCCTTTAGATCCGAGCAATCTCGGTCATTTTTGAAGTGGCCTCGTCAAAACTCTGGATGACCTTCTGATAAGCCTGAAATTCTCTCAAGGTCATGATAATCTGGGTCATTTCTTTGATAATGTCTACATTCGAGCCCTCAAGATGACCTTGTTTAACAAGGGCTTTGGCCTGGCCGGAAGGTTGATTGGATTGAAACAGGTCTTCCCCTAAGCGGATTAAAGATTTTTTATCTGGGAAATCTACCACCTTAATCGTATCGATCTGCGATTGGTTGACCGTCACTTCTCCGTTTTTTCCAATCTCCAACTTTCCGTCGGGTATCAGAATGGGACCTTTTTGACCTAAGACTCGAACACCCGTCTGGGTCGAAAGATAGCCTTCCGGATTTCTTTTCAAGTCCCCTCTCCGGGTGTATTGGTTTTTTTCAAGGGCGATGAAACCGTTTCCTTCCAAGGCAATATCTAATGGATTTCCGGTCTGGTTTAATCCGCCTCCGGAAAAATCGGTTGCGACCGCCGCCAGGGCGCTCATGATTTTCCCGTCCTGTTCACTTTCCGGATTGCTGATATAGTCCTTAAAGGCAACCCGTACTTTTTTATAGGCCAAAGAATTACTGTTGGCCAGGTTTTGAGAAATAACCTCCAACTGGTTTTCTTTTAAGATCGCTCCGGAAAGGGCTATAAAAATTCCTTTATGCATATTTACCTTTCATGCAACATCAATACCAAACCCAAAAACCCTCAATCAGTAATCCCATGAACCAGTAAACCCCGCCCTCTTGAATGAATAAATGGAAAAATTTTCCTATATGGGAAAACTTTTATCCCGGATTATTGGACCAGGTTTAAAATCAATTCCACTTCACCGGACGGCAGATCCAGAATCCGGGCAATCTGCTCGGAGTTGAATCCCTTATCGGCCAGGGTCTGGACTTCATTCTGATGACCCTGTTCCGCCTTATCTGGGGCCTCTCTGATAAAAGGCCTGTTTTTTAATTTGGTAATCATCCCATCCAGGATGGCAATTTTCTGATCGGCCCGAGCTTCCATGATTTTAAGGGCTTTTATTTTATTATCGATCCTAATGACCATCTTTTCGATAATGTCGTTGATTTCGGACAATTCCAAGGTTATATCCCTTTGGGCTTTTACGGGGTTGGCCTTTAATTTTTCGAAGAGGATATTGAACTTTTTCATATTCACACCTTGACATCGATTTTGTGCTTGCTCTTTTCTTCTTTTTCCTGGGGTTTTGGTTTCTTTTTCCTGTCGGAAAAAAATTGGTGAGGTTTTTCCCTTTTGACTCTGAAACTGGAATCGATTTTTTTTAAAAATTCTATGTCCATTTTACACCCAGATCAAACCGGCTTCAGCAGGCTCAAAAACCAAACCCTTTTAAAATATCATCTACTTCCGATTGATCAGAAACCACATTTTCATTTTTCTTGATTTGAGGGCCCTGACAGGCCTCCTGATTAGGTGGGGATTCCAATTTAACCCCGAATATCTTTAAGATCTTAACCAACTGTTTTTCCATATCGCCTATGAGTTGGATGACCCTCTTAATAATCTGCCCGGTAAGGTCCTGAAAATCCTGGGCGATCATTATTTCCATCAAATCCTTCGGCAGTTCCTGATTCATGGCTTTAAAAAAATCCAAGGCGTTCAGCCAGGGGTCCTCTTCAAGCCCCTTTTCCTTAATGGCCCTTTCCAGTTGCTCGATCATCCGGGCCGCCTTTTCCTGATTCCCTAAATGTTTTTCCACCAGGGTAATGGTGTGACTGGCCGCTTCTTCGGTCTTATCGATCACCCATTGGAGTTTATCGGTGGCTTCCGGTAGTTCACTGACGGGTAAATTTTTCAAACGGGGGCTGATGTTTTCCTGAAACTCCCGGATGGAATCATGCAGTTTCCGGGTAATCTTCCCGACTTCCACAAAAAGGTCTTTCCCGCCCAGATCGGCAAACTTGGTGGCGTATTTTTCAGCGGTTTCAACATTGCCAATGATAATGGCTTCCAATAAAATCTGCACATCTTCGATGATTCCCATGACCCCCTTGATCTTATTGCCTTCTTCGAAGGCCTTATTAAAGACCAGGGCGATCGCTTTTTCCAATTCCAACAGGTTCGCATCTTTGCCGTAAATCTTCAGAGAAGGCCCACCCTCTCCTTCCAGGTTGTGGCCGTCGGCGATCCGATTATCCCTTTGCGCATGAATCGTCATAGTGGTTATCCTTTCAACAGATAATTTTTCCTGAAGATCCCCTGATCAGGAATTAATCCCCAGTTTTTCAAATATCTTGTCCATCTTCTCTTTCAATATTTCGGCGGTAAAGGGTTTGATGATATAGTTGTTAACCCCGGCTTTGATGGCCTCAATTACCTTTTCCTTCTCGGCTTCGGCCGTGACCATCAGAAAGGGAAGATCCTTTAATTCCGGGTCGCTGCGTACGTTTTTCAACAACTCAATACCGGTCATATTGGGCATGTTCCAATCAGAAACCACAAATTGAAACCGATCTCCCTTAAGCTTTGAAAAGGCATGTTGTCCGTCTTCAGCCTCGTCAATATTTTCATAGCCGATTTGTTTTAATAAATTCTTAACGATTCTTCGCATGGTCGAGAAGTCGTCAACGACCAATATTTTCATTTTTCGGTCCATGGGTTCGATATGCCTCCCTTGTTGCGTTTTTTATAAATCTAATCCAGATCTTTACTGATTTTTGTTTTTAATCTTATAAGGGCCTGATTATGGAGTTGACAAACCCTGGATTCGGTCAGGCCCAAGACCGCTCCTACTTCTTTCATGGTCAATTCTTCCCAGTAATATAAAGAAAGCACCAATTTTTCCTTTTTAGGTAAGGCATCGATCAAACGAGCCACGACTTTCTTTTGATCCAGCTCCATTAAGATATTTAACGGATTTTTTTCATTGGGGTCTTCGATATTGTCCATCAAATTGATAGGGTGTCCTTCCGAAAAGGTCTCGTAATCCTCAAATTTGAAGGTGACCCCCCCTTTGGCCTCTTCGAGGATTTGATAATATTCGTCTAAAGATATATTTAAGGCTCCGGCCACCTCCTCATCCTCGGGTAGCCTTTTCAATTCTTTCTCTAATCGGTCGTGAACCTCCCGGAGGGCGTTAATTTTTTTCTTCCTGGACCGGGGAATCCATTCCACCGCCCGCAATTCGTCCAGCATAGCGCCTTTGATCCGATATTGAGCGTAAGTTTTTAATTTTACTTTCCCTTGTTCAAATCGCTCCAGGGCGTCAAACAGACCGTTCAATCCGACACTGATCAGGTCGTCAACCGAAATCTGCGGAGGCAATCGCCAGGACAACCGATAGGCCGTGTAGCGCACAACCGGCAAAAAATCTTTAATGATTTTTTCTTTTTCCTGAGAAGACATTTTAACGTTATAGCCGTACATCTCTTGCATCCCCAATCAGATTACCAATAAATAATTGCAAACTCCCTTTAATGCCGTTTTTTGAATCTTCCTGAATTTTGCCGGCAATGGATACGATGTTTTTTGAAGCATTGGAATCCGGATAGGCTTCCAGGAAAGATCTTTGAGCCCGGACCGCTTTTTGGATGGAATCATCCCTGGGGAGAAATCCCAGATAATCCAGGGAAACCTGTAAAAATCTCTCGGCCGCTTCGGAAAGTCGTCTGAAAACGGTCAGGGCCTCGGAAGCACTGGTCGCAGAATTGACCAGAATCTGGAATCGTTTTTCCTGATATTTGGTGAACAGCACTTTGATCAGGGCATATCCATCCGTCAGGGCCGTGGGCTCCGGAGAGATAACTACGATGATATTCTGGGCGGCAATACAAAAAAAGGCGACATTGGAAGAAATACCGGCGCCGGTATCAATAATCAACGTATCGATTTCCCCCTGATAGTCCTCGAAGGCTTCTAAAACCTTAAGCCGTTGAAATTCATCCAAATGGGTAATTTCTTGTATACCGGAACTGGCTGGCAATATTTTTATTCCCTGGGGCCCTTCGACAATGACGTCTTTTAACTGTTTTTGTCCGTTTAGAACGTGCTGAATATTGTATTTGGTTACCAATCCAAGCAGTACATCCACATTGCTTAAACCCAGGTCGGCATCAAAGACCAACACTTCTTCTCCGAGTTGTCTCAGGGCAATGGCCAGGCTGGTGGCCACATTGGTTTTCCCAACCCCTCCTTTTCCACTGGTAATGGCGATGGTCCGAATAGGTTTCATACCGCTTTCCTTGTATCCTTAATGGGTTGGATGGTTTTCGTTAAAATGGTCGGCCTTGGGCTGATTTAAGATTAAGTCCACCAATTGATCATTATTATAAAACGCGATATCGTTGGGTACTTTTTGGCCCGTTGTCAAATAAGCAATGGGTTTTTTGGCCTGGATGGAAAAATTATAAATGGGTCCGAATCCGACGGCCTCATCCATTTTGGTGAAGGCTACACAGTGAACAGGAAATTTCTGGTAACTTAAATAGGATTCGGACATAAAATCCTCACTGCTGCTGCCGCTGATCAAAAGATGGGTTTCCAGGGGCAGCCCCATTTCATAGATCCCTTTCAATTCATCCGCATAGGAATGGTCTTTGGGGTTTCGGCCGGTGGTGTCAATCAAAATAAGGTCCCGGTCATTCAATTTATGGATCCCCCTACGCACCTCTTCCGGAGAAGAGGCGACGATTAAAGGAACCCCCAGGATTCTGGAGTAGATCCGAATCTGTTCAATGGCCCCGATGCGAAAGGTATCCAGACTGATGAAACCGACCTTTTTGTTCCGTTTAATAGCCTGACCGCATAACTTGGCCGCCGTAGTCGTCTTCCCCACTCCGGTAGAACCTATTAAAACAATCGCCTTCTGGTCGGACCAATCCCAGCTCATCTGGAGTTCATTGAGGATCAATCCGGGAAGGTCATTCAGACCATCGGCCTTTTCCGTCAATTGCAGGGCCAGATCTTCCCGGATATGCCGGTTGCGGAGATAATGATAGATCCTTTTTTTGGCTTCCGGCAAAGAAACCTCATACCCTTTTCCTTTCAATTCCTCCAGGCATTGCCGCAATTTTGCAATTTCTTTCAAAACGGGTTCATTGTCGGGATCAGGATTGGGGGTTCTGGAACCGGAATGATAAGAAGAAAGGGAAACCTTGTCGGGTTCGAATTCCGGGCTCTCTTCCTTTTTCCAATCCAATTTATTTCTGGATGGGCTTAAGGTTTCTTCAGGGTCCGAATCGTATTCAATAGCGGCCACCACTTCCACCTTCGGTTTTAATCCATTGATTTCTTCCGAGGATAAAATAACCGCCTCATCCCCCAATTCCTTCTTTACCCGATCCAGGGCCTCTCGAAAACTTGCTGCCTGAAATTTTTTAATCTTCATATCGTACCATCCCTAAGGTATATAATTTTGCCGCCGGAGAGATCTCCGCATTGGACAATACGGCTATCGACGGTAAAAACTTGTCGGCGAATCTTCTCAAGAACCGCCTGACATGGGCCGAACACACCAGAACCGGTTGCGCCTCATATTTTCCCCCTTTCCCCAATATTTTTTCTACGGCCCTTAACAACTTGCTGATGAGGTCCGGACTGATACTGCCTCCATTCTCAATGCTTTCAGAAATCGGTCTTTCAAACCTCGGGTCCAGGACCAATATAGGGATACTGCCATCCTGGCCTTCATATTGTTTAGTCAGGTACCTCGAAAGGCCTTGGCGGACATGTTCGGTCAGTAGATCCACATCCTTAAGGGAAGGAGCATGATCCAGCAAGGTTTCCAGAATAGAGACCATATCCTTTATGGGAACCTGCTCTTTGAGCAAATTTTGTAATACCCGCTGCACCCCCCCCAGGGTCATATGGATCGGGATTAATTCATCGACGATCTTGGGATAGGATTTGGCTACCCGGTCCAATATATTCTGGACTTCGTTCCGCGTCAAGAGTTCCCAGCCGTATTTTTTAATTAATTCGGTAAGATGGGTGGCTATTACGGTCGATAAATCAACAACCATATAACCGGCCATTTGCGCTTTTTCCATCTCCCGGGCTTCAATCCAAAGGGCGGGTAACCCGAAAGCCGGCTCTTTGGTCGGGACCCCTTTAATATTTTCAGCCTCTCCCGAACCGACGGCCAGCCAATGATTACTCATAATCTCACCCCGGGTTAATTCGATCCCTTTGATTAACAAAAGGTATTCATGAGGGCGGAGTTGGAGATTATCTTTAATGTGAATCGGAGGGACCACAAACCCCAGATCGGAGGCCAACTGCCTTCTCATTCCCTTTATCTTATTGAGGAGTTCTCCGTCGCCTTCCACCAGGGGGATCAGTCCATACCCGATCTCCAGGGTCAGGGGATCCATTTCCAGGAAAGATTCAATTTGAGGCTCTTCCGTCAAACCTTGCGGTTTCTCCTCCTGGATGGCCTTGGCAGCCGGTTGTTTCAGAAAATAAGCCATACCGCCGGTCAGGGCTGAAATCATCAGAAAAGGAATATGAGGGAGACCGGGGATAAAGCCGAAAACAAATAATATGCCGGAGGCGGTGGCTAACGTTTTGGGATTGACCAGGAGCTGCCTCGTAAGATCCTTCCCGAGGTCGGTTTCCGAGCCGGCCCGGCTGACTACGATACCGGCCGCCGCTGATATCAGGAGCGCCGGAATTTGAGAAACCAATCCATCCCCGACTGTTAAAATAGTATAGGTCTGCGCCGCCTCGACCACCGGAAGCCCTAATTGCAGGACCCCGATAATGAACCCTCCCAGAATGTTAATGCCCGTGATCACCAATCCGGCAATGGCATCCCCACGGACAAATTTACTGGCCCCGTCCATGGCCCCGTAAAAATCCGCTTCCTGGGAAATCGTGGACCGCCGCCTTCTGGCTTCGGCTTCATCGATAAGCCCGCTATTCAGGTCGGCATCAATGGCCATCTGCTTACCCGGCATGGCATCCAAAGTAAAGCGGGCGGCCACTTCGGCGATTCTCCCGGCCCCCTTGGTGATGACCACAAAATTGATGACCACGATGATGATGAAAATAATTAAACCGACCGCATAATTTCCACTGACCACAAAATTCCCGAATGATTTTATAACCTGCCCGGCCGCATCAATCCCTTCATTGCCTCTCAACAAGACCAATTTGGTGGAGGCGATATTTAAGGAAAGACGATAAAGGGTCGTCAACAACAAAAGGGACGGAAATATGGAAAAATCCAGGGGTTTATTGACAAAGACCGAAGTGATCATGATGACGACCGAAAGAGCGATCGAAAGAGATAGAAAAAGATCCAACAAAAACGGCGGAATCGGGAGGAGCATGAGCCCCAGGACACCCATCATGGCAATCGCCACCCCGATCCCTTCCCTGTTTTTCATCCGGTCCATCAGAGTCATAGCGCATTCCCGTCTAAGGGCCTTAAACCATGTAAATAAGTCGGTGGCATCAGGCGACCTTCTTCATTTTATAGATGTGGGCGATAATCTTGGCCACGGCCTTATACAGGTCCGGGGGAATATAGGTATTCAACTCCAATTTAAATAATACCCGGGCCAGGGGTTTGTCTTCCACGATGGGAATGCCGGATTTACGGCCCAGTTCCTTGATTCTTTGCGCCACCAGATCCGCACCTTTGGCCACTACTTTCGGGGCACCCATTTCCTTTTCCAGGTAGCGCAGGGCAATGGCCAGATGTTGGGGGTTGGTTATGATCACAGCGGCCTTGGGGACTTCTTCCATCATGCGTCGTCTGGCCATTTCCCGCTGCAAACTGCGGAGGCGGGATTTGATCAGGGGGTTCCCTTCCACCTCTTTGGCTTCTTCCTTAATTTCATATTTGCTCATCCGCAGGGATTGATCAAATTTCCGTTTTTGTAAGAAATAATCCAGGATAGCCAGGACGAGATAAAAGAAGAACCCATAAACAAAAGCCCTCAGGATTAAATGCCCGGCGGTTTTGGCCAATTCCATCATCTCCAAATTCATTAACAAGGGGAACAGCTCCAGGCTCTTCCGTATAAAATGATAGATCAGAAAGGCTCCGACCAGAAACTTGACCAGGTTTTTCATGGATTCCGTAAAACCATTGGTGGAATAAATATTCTTAAAGCCGCTCAGAGGGTTCAGTTTCTTAAATTCCAACTGGAGCGGTTTGAAGACCAGTCCCCCTTGTAAGAGGTTCAGCCCTATGGAGGCCACAACGATAACCAGGAAAAAGGGGACCAGGATACGAATCGTTTCGAAGGAGGCCATCCTGAAAACCAGAAAAGGGTCCCTCCCGTATTGTAAACTCAACAAAGCGGTCGTGACCCCGCTTATTTTTTCCCAAAAAGGGGTAATCCCGTAATAAAAAACCAGGAGGATCCCGCCCATATTACCGATGGCAATCAGATCGCGGCTCTTGGGGACTTGTCCTTTTTCACGGGCCTTTTGCCGTTTTCGCGGGGTTGCTTTTTCAGTGCGGTCCTGGTTTTCTGCCATGATGCCCTTATCCTTTGGCCATTACAATGATTCGGTTAATCTCTTCATTTAAACCTGAAAACCGGACTTCCAAAAAATGGATCAGGAGGGGGGTGGAAAACAATAAGATCAACAGTCCCACAAACAAATGGACGGGCATACTGACGAAAAAGATATTGATCTGGGGAGCGGCTTTATAGATAAAGCCCATCAGGATATTGACAATAATCATGCCAACCAGGACCGGAGCGGCAATTTTAAGTCCCATAACAAAAATCTGACCGCTGAGGGAAATCCCATTAGCCCACAGGGTGTCCACCTGAATTTTGGTGACCGGGATAATTTCATAACTCTTGACGATCATATAGAGCAAATCATGATGAAGATCCAAGGTCAAAAAGAGCAACATGGCTATAAGCCCCAAAAGGGTCGATATTTCCGTGGACTGCCCTATTTCCGGGTTGAACATGGTGGCCATCGAGATCCCCATGGCATCACTGATCAGCGTCCCGGCCAGCTCCACCCCCCAAAAAATAAGCCGGACGGCAAAACCGATGGTCAATCCCAACAGGAGCTCCTGAACAATAATGATCGGAAGGTCCGAGGTTTTTATTTCCATGGTAATCACGGGCGCCAGGACATAGGCCAGGGTAATGATCAATCCAGCTTTAAACTGCCTGGGAACCTGCTTTCCGCTCAAAAAAGGCAGGAAAGATAAGATGACCCCCAGACGGATGAAGAGAATCAGAAAATTCGAAAAATAATGGGTTAAGTCGCCGAGGTTATTCAAGGAACCGTTCCTTTATTTAACATACATCGGGATATTTTCGATAAGGTTGGTTGTATATTGGGTGACGACCTTGGCCATCCAGGGCAACAGCAGATAAAAACAAAGGAAGACGGCCAGAATTTTAGGAATAAAAGTTAAAGTAAATTCCTGGATCTGGGTCACGGCCTGCAGAAAGCTGATGATCAAGCCTACCAGTAGACTGACCAGCAGGATCGGTCCGGCGCTCAACAGAATCGTCATGAATAAATCCAAAAAAATCTCTTTTAATAATTCCGAGGTCATTGAAAAGTCCTGACGAGAGAACCGATGATTAAATTCCAACCATCCACCAAAACGAACAGCAATAACTTGAAGGGCAGCGATATCATTACCGGGGGAAGCATCATCATACCCATGGATAATAAAATGCTGGCCACCACCATATCAATCAGAAGAAAGGGGAGAAAAATCAAAAACCCGATTTCAAAAGCCGTCTTTAATTCGCTGATGGCAAAGGCCGGAATCAATATTTTAAGGGAAAGGTCTTCAAATCTGGCCGGCGCCTTTTCTTTGGAGAGTTTCAGGAAAAGGGCGATGTCCTTTTGGCGGGTCTGTTTAAGCATAAATTTTTTAATAGAAGGCTCGGCCCGCTGAAAGGCCTCGGTGAAAGAGATTTTTTTCTCGGTGTAGGGTTGAACGGCATCCTTATTAATGGCATTGATGGTTGGAGACATAACAAAAAGGGTCAAAAACAAAGAAAGGCCGATAATGACCGGATTGGGCGGAATCTGTTGGGCCCCCAATCCCTGACGTAACAGGGAAAGGACCACCACAATGCGGGTAAAGGAGGTCAGCATGACCAGGATGCCAGGCAGAAGGGACAGGAGGCTGATAATAAAAAAGATGGACAGGACCGGATTGTTCAAATCGAATACCTTGTTGAGATCTAAAGCGTTATTCATCGACGGCTTCTTTCAGCCTGCGCAGCTTTTGGATTCTTTCCGAATAAGGCTCTTCCCTTGGCTCCAACACCTCTTTGGCCTCCAAAGTTTTAAGGACTCTCAATCCGTTCGGCATGATACCCAAGACCAGTATTTCGTTCCCCACCTGAAGGGCGGCCACACCTTTTTTAGCCCCCAGGGATTGATAGGCCACTAAATTAATGATATTGGAATGTTTCTGTTTCCGGCGGTACAAAAACCCGAAAACCCCCATCGACAAGATCAGCCCTATCAAAGCTGTAATAAAGGATAGTGATCCGTCCATTATCTGATCTGTTTGATCCTTTCGGAGGGACTGACGATATCGGTCAGTCTGACCCCGAACTTTTCGTTGACCACCACCACTTCGCCCCGGGCGATCAACCGGTTGTTGACATAGATTTCCATGGGTTCCCCGGCCAGTTTTTCCAGTTCGACTACCGACCCCTGCCCTAATTGAAGCAGGTCATTGATTAACATCCTGGTCCTGCCCAATTCCACGGAGACCATCAGGGGGATATCTAAGAGGAAATCCAAATCCCGCTGGGTTCCCGAGGGTTTATTTCCACTCAATTCCTCGAAATTAACTTCTTGCTCTTTCTGTTCCGGTTTTTGCTCCATAGAGGCTCCTTAATTTTTTCTATCCAGGAATCTGGTAATCTTAACGGCCTGATTTCCCCGGCTGTAACCGGCTGTTCCTTGCATTTTCCGGACCCCCTCCACTCGAACGGCCAAATCATCGGAGATGGAATTTTGCAGGGTAACCACATTACCCACATCCAGATTGACCAGATCCCGAAGAGATAATTCGGCTTGACCGATTTCCACTTCCAGATTGACATAAGATTCTTTCAAAATTTCACTCAACATTTGGATCCAACGTTGATCTTGCGACATGACATCGCTTCGGATACCGGAAAACAACCGGTCCTTGATCGGTTCAACCATCGAATAGGGAATACAAAAAAATACCTTGCCGACAAAATTTTCCATTTCGACATGTATTTCTATCTTGATAACCGCTTCCGAAGGGGTAACGATGGTCACAAACTGGGGGTTCATTTCCGAACCGATATGTTCGGGTTCCATGGGGATAATTCCCTGCCAGGCTGTGGTCAAATCGTTCAAGGCGGTGGTGACGATCTTTTTAATAATCTTTTGCTCGATAGGGGTAAAATACCGGCCTTCGCTTTTCACCCAGGGTTTGCTCCCTCCCCCGAAAAAATAATCGACAAAAGCGAAGACCATGGGGGCCTCAATAACAAAAAGGGCAAACCCTTTCAGAGGTTCCATTTTAAAGATATTTATGCTCGACGGCAGGGGGAGGGTCCTCATGAATTCCCCGAATTTTATCAAGTCATGGCCCTGAATATGGACGTCGACGAATTTCATAATAATATTGGAAATGGAATTTCGAAAAAACCGCCCAAACCGTTCATTGGCCATTTCCAACCCGGGCATCCGTCCCCGAATGACCCGCTCATACGCGGTGAAATCAAAATTTCTTACGCTGCCGGGTGTCCCTTTTTTAGGTTCGGTTTCTATTTCTCCCGAATCCATCCCCTTGAGCAGGGCATCCACTTCGTCTTGGGAGAGGAGGTTATTCATTGCATCACAAAATCCGTGAAATAGACATTTTTAAAAAGCTCTTTTTCCATAGCCTGATTGGCCCGAAGTAAAATCTCATCCTTCAATTGAAATTTCCCTTCCGCCGAAGAAACAGAATCCACCGTTTTGCTGCTCAACAGCATAATGATCAAATCCCTTAATTTCGGGGTTCTTTCTTTGACCTTGGCATCATCTTTTTCATCCTTCAATTCAAACTGAATCGACACCTTAAGATGTCTTCCCGGGTCGGCCAGATTGAGGATAAAAGGTTCCATGGAAACGAGGGCCATTTTCTCCGGCCCTTTTTTTTCATCATGAGCGGTTTTGGGGGCTTTGTCTTTTTCATGGGACAGCATGGAATAACCGACATACCCCCCACCCCCCAAAAGCAGGACCACACCCCCCACCAGGATCATCATCTTCATCCCCAGGCCTTTTTTGGGGGCGGTCTTTTTCTCCGGAGTCCCATCCCCCATTTCGTCGATCATGATATCAGCCTTTTCGTTAGCCATATTATATCCCCTCAGTGCAATTTCAGATCCTTCGGTTATCTTGATCTTCTTATCTTTCAAATATCATGCCGAACTAAAAAACAATGAAATATAAGGGAATAATAGAAAGAAAGCACTCGTCAGAGTGGTTTGGGGCGTCAAAGAAGTGACTCGGTGCTGGTTTTTTAACTGAAGAGAATTTAAGAGGGGAAAGGGATTATAGGAGAATTTATTTCTAACATAGATACTGTTGCGGGTTACAGCGGGGCGTTGCTCGTTACTGGTTGCTCGTTAAAACGAGCAACCAGTAACGAGCAACGGAGAAATTTCAAATAGCTTTGTTTGGCTTTTTACGAAGGCATCATCCTTTACCTTTTAAGGTTGATCAACTCCTGCAATAATTCATCCGTCGCAGTAATAATCCGGGAATTGGCCTGGAAGGCCCTTTGGGCCGAGATCAATTTAACAAATTCCTGGGCCAGGTCCACATTACTCAACTCCAGGGTATTGGATAATACCCGGCCCGTTCCGGAAGTTCCCGGGTTAGCGACTATGGCCTGGCCGGAATTATAAGTCTCTGCATAAAGATTTTTCCCTAACTTGGCCAGACTGGTGGGGTCTATGAATCGGGCCAGGGCCACCTGTCCAACGATCCGGGATTGGCCATTGGTAAAGCTGGCCGTAACAACCCCGTCCTGAGCGATGCTGATGTTGGAAACCGCACCGGCCCCATAGCCGTCCTGGATTAGTTGGGTGACACTGAAGGAGGACGAAAATTGGGTCGTACCGTCGAAGCCGGTCCCGGCCGGGGTTTCCCCGGTTCCCGTACCATAGTTGAAGGCGACGGATTGCGGCGTAACCACACTGGCGCCGAAGTTAAAGGCTATGGGTGTTCCGCTGCCATCATCAACCAGGGACCCATCGGTACCAAAGGTCAGGCTTTGCGTTCCGGCCTGGACCAGCAAGCTGGAGTCGGCCGGGTCCTGGTGGACATAATTGACTGTCCAGGCCCCGGCTGCAGTCTTACTGAAATACAGGGTTACATCATGGGCTCCCCCCAGGGAATCATAGACCTTGATTGTAGTGGAATGGTTATAATTGGCCGGATCATTGGCAATTCCATCCCCATTCCCATCCAGGGTGAAGGCCGCGGTTGGGACGGTTGAAGAGGCGTCCAGATTGACACTGATCGTGGCTGTGGCCGTTGCATTAGCTGCACTTTGCTGACTGGAAAAATTCAAATTTCCGGTGGTTCCCAGAACATTCCCGCTGCTATCGACCATAAAACCTTGTAAAAGGTAGCCGTCCGAATTGACCACATTTCCGTTCTTGTCCAAGGAGAACTGACCGGCCCGGGTGTAAAAATTGGAGCTCCCGTTATTGACCATAAAAAAACCGTCGCCATCCACGGCCAGATCCAGGACACTGGTGGTCGTCTCAAAAGACCCTTGGGAAAACTGGGGCGAAACCTTGTTGACCGTCACCCCACGGCCCACCTGGGAAGATCCGGCTACCCCGGTCATGGTTTGGCTTAAAACATCCCCGAAGTTGACCCGGGAGCCTTTAAACCCGACCGTATTCAAATTGGCGATATTGTCCCCCACAACGGCCAGGGCCGTGCTGTTGGCACTCATGCCGCTGATCCCGGTATAAAGAGATGTCAACATATTTCCAACCTCCTTTAAGATATTTTAGTGATATCGGTAAATAAAACCGTTTTATTCGTGTCAAGAGTTAACGTGGTACTGGTCCCATTGATACTGATCTCTTTTACTTTTCCCGAAGATCCATCCTGAAGGGTGACCGTTTTCCCGATAAGATTGACCAGCATGCCATTCTGGATGGAATTTTGGGAGGTCACCAAATTGTTAAGATTCGTATTGACATTATAAAGTTGTTCTAAAGAACTGAATTGGGCCAATTGGGCAGTAAAGGCTGTTGCGTCCATGGGGTTTAAAGGATCTTGATTCCGCAACTGGGTTGTAAAAAGCTGTAAGAAGGTATTTTTATCCAAAGTACCGGTATTTCCTGCCGTGGTGCTTCCTGTAGCTGCAATCGTCATAGGGTCTCCTTCAAATGATAATATGGATCAAATGGTTATTGTCGATAAGGGGACCTCCGGTGCCATCCAAGGCCCCCGGTGATTGAACCCGGTATTCGGTTTGGGTGGGTTGGTTCTGATTTTGTTCTCTTCCCTGGTTTTTTAATGAAACGGAGAATTCCCCTATCTGCAATCCTTCTTTCCCCAATTCCGAGAGAAGCTGGGGAAGGTTGTTTTCGATCAATTCTTTTCCGATCGAATCGTTGACCATGATCTGGGCATGGAGATGATGATCCGTCATTTTCAACTCGATGTTCAATTTTCCCAGACCTTCCGGCTCAAGAAAGACCTCCAGGGAAGAGGGACCATGTCTCTTTATCGTGAAGATCTGCTCTTGGGGAAGGACCATTTCCTGGGATCTCTGGAGGTGTGCCGCGGATGGTAATTTATGAGCCGAGTTATTTTCCGGGTTAATCGAATTTCCAGGAGAACCACTGGTTTCAAAAAGTTGGGGTTGACCGGCCTCCACCTTTCCCATGGTCTCCTGGTTTTTGATCAAATCCTTTTTCTCCAGGCCTTCTTGAGCAGGGGCCATTTGCCTATCTTCATTGACCCTATACAGGGAGGAAATCTTGGTTCCGGCAGTATAATCTCCTTCCTCTTTTGCGTTATCTGTAGCGGGACTTAAATCAAAGGGATCGATTAAAAAGCGTTTTTTTTCTTCTGATTCCCCGGCCTTGACGAAAACGCTATCCTTGAGAGAATCAACGGAAAACAACCTTTTCTGCCTCTCTTGGGACACAAGAGGGACGATATTTATATCGGCTTTGCTGCCTTCTTTATTAACAACGGGGGCGTTCGGAACAATCTCCTCCGTCGATCCCGGATCAATGGAGTCCGCCAAAGCAGAGTTTTTTCTCATCTCATCTCCGGCTTTGATAATAATTCCATCACCGAAAGATTCAACGGGAAACAACCCTTTTTGTCTCTCTTGCGGCAGGAGAGGGACCCTATTTACCCCGGCATTGATGCCTTCTTTATTAACAGCAGGGGCGTCCGGAACAATCCCATTCGTCGATCCCGGATCAATGGAGTCCGTTAAAACAGGGTTTTTTCTCCCCCCATCTCCCGCTTTGATAAAACTTCCATCCCGGAGAGATTCATCGAGAATCAACCCTTTTTGCTTCTCTTGCGGCATGAGAGGGACCACACTTACACCGGCCTTGATGCCTTCTTTATTAACAGCAGGCGCGTTCGGAATAATCCCATTCGTCGATCCCGGATCAATGGAGTCCGTTAAAACAGGGTTTTTTCTCCCCTCATCTCCGGCCTTGGTAAAACTTCCATCCCGGAGAGATTCATCGGGAAACAAACCATTTTGCTTCTCCTGCGGCAGGAGAGGGTCCCAATTTAAACCGGCTTTGATGCCTTCCTTATTAACAGCGGGGACGTTATCACCTCCAGCCTCTATTTTAAGTTCTTCTTGGGATTCTGACTTTCCCAACAAACCATCGACAGGATAAAAAAAGGGATCGAAAGCCTGGGTGACAGCGACCTGGCCCGAAGTCGGTAAAGGGAGGGCTTCCTTCGTTTCTTTTGATTCTTTTCCGGGTTCTTTTGAACCACCCGGTGCTCCTTGGCTTCCCTCCGAGCTCTGCCCCGTGCTATTGAGAAGCTTTGAAAGAACCGCCATTAAGAAATTTGAATTCTGGCCGTCCGTAGGGACGATTGGCGTTGAGTTGACCGAACCGGGGTTCCCTTTGTCTATCAGATAACTTCCCAAATCCATAACATTAACAGCCGCCATAATCCCGATTCCTATTACTCTCTCTTTAAGAAGCAAGCCTTCTTTGTATTAAATCTTCAGGCACCAGTTGGCGCCACAACACATTAAAACATTGTATCAATTTAGCCTTTTGAAAAAACGTCAATTTCCTTTCCGTCATTCCCGTGAAAACGGGAATCCAGGTTCTTTTCGGCTCAGTATGACACCTGGATTCCCGTTTTCACGGGAATGACGGGGCAAGTGGGTCAGAATTTTCAAGTAAAAGCTTCTAATTTTTCAAGGGGCTAAAGTGTTACAAAATATTTTTTAGTGGCTACGGGCGATGGGCAATAGGTTAAAAGGTTTTCCGGATTTTTCTTTTCCTATAGCCTCGTGCCTAAAGCCTGAATTTTTCTATTTTCGAACTAAGAATATCAATTCCCGTGCCAATCGTTCAAACGGTTCCTTTTGACGGGATAAATCCGGATCTTTATTTTCAATAATTAAATAAATATCGATAACAATATGAAAATATTTAAAAATTAACAGCTACAACGATTAATTAAACGGTAAGACTCAGGAAAGGTTGAGGAGAATAGGGAAAAAATTTAAAACCCGTTTGGGAAATGGAGGGTTTAGACAGGAAAAGTTTTCATTTGATGGGAAGTTTTTTCTCGGTCCTGGAAATCCCTTCAGTAAATTCGGCAACTTTTTTGGGTTCCATCGTAGCTAATAAGGCCCCGGCTTTTTTGGTATTCATTTTGAAGAGTATTTGAATGGCCAGGGACTTTTCGAGGCCGGCCAGTCTGACAGCCCCTTCTTCCGGAGGCATGGCTTCAAATGTTTTCACCAGATGCCCTATCCGTTCCGAACGAGACTCTTCCAATTTCTTTATTCCCTCTTCGACCTGGCTCAGTAACTGGTTCAGCTTTTGTATCTTGGCATCGACCTCTTTTTCGATATTCTTTATTCGTTCTTCTTCTTTTTTGAGCCGTCCCTCTTTCTCGGTCAACTCTTGGCGTTTCTGTTCAACAGATTTGGCTGAATCCTCCAGCCCATAGGCGGTCGAATGTATTGAGACCAGCAGCCCCATCCCCATTAATAAGACAAATCGCATCCAGCTCATTTTCGTGACCTTTTCACCAGGCTTAAATAATCCAGGGACTTTTGCTCCCCAAGGTCCCCTTCCCTTTTTTCCTGGAAAACCATTTTATTTTTAAATACTTCGAAGGCCTTCATTTTTTTATAGGCTTCCAGAAGGACGGCTTGTTTTTCATTTAACTCACGGTTGATACAGTCTATTTCTTTGTTTTTCCATTCGATCTTGGCAAGCAGAAAAGAAGAAATCCCATAGAGATAATCCACATCCTGTTGGTTAACAACCCATCGATTCTTAAGCCCTTCCTCAAAGCGACCGATGTTATCTTGAAGTTGATCGTCCAATTTGGTCAATCGGGTCTTTTCCTGGGTTAATCGGCTCTGGATTTGATGGCATTGTAACTCGATGACCTCCTTTTGGTGATCGAGCAATTCCCCGATTCTGGAAACCGTTTTAAGGCGTTGGCTCATGGGTTTCCAGCCTAAATTTCTTCAGGGGTATCAAACAGGCAGTAAAGCCCTTGCAGGCAATCGGAAAAATCTCTCTTTTCATCCATCTTCTGACGTAAGTATGCCTTCATTTTTTCGATCATGGCAATGGCATAATCGACCTGCTGATTCGACCCTTCTTTGTACATCCCGAGATTGATCATGTCTTCGAGCTTTTTATAGCGGGCCAGAGTCTCCACAAATTTACCGGCATATTCTTTATGCTTGGGATCGACGATGTCGGGCATTATTCGACTGATGGAATGGAGGACATCGATGGCAGGATAATGGTTCTCCATGGCCAGATCCCTGGAAAGGACAATATGGCCGTCAAGGATGGCTCGGGCAGCATCTGTAACCGGCTCGGTCAGGTCATCCCCCTCCACCAGGACGGTATATAAACCGGTGATGCTTCCCTTCCCCCCGTCGTTACCTACCCTCTCCAGGAGTTTGGGAAGTAGGGCAAAGACCGAAGGCGTATATCCTTTGGTTGTGGGTGGTTCTCCTATGGCCAGTCCGACCTCCCGTTGGGCCATGGCTATCCGGGTCAAAGAGTCCATGAGGAGAAGGACGTCACGCCCCTGTTCTCTAAAATATTCGCCAATGGCCGTAGCCGCAAAAGCAGCCCGTACTTTGGCCAGAGGAGGTTGTTCGGCAGTTGAAACAACAACAATCGATCGCTCCAATCCTTTTTCCCCAAGGTCTTTTTCTATGAATTCCCTAACTTCTCTGCCCCGTTCTCCGATCAGGGCAATGACATTAAGGTCGGCTTCCGTATATTTGGAAATCATGCCGAGCAGAACACTTTTCCCTACCCCGCTTCCGGCCATAATCCCCACCCTTTGGCCTTTGCCGCAAGTCATTAACCCGTTGATGGCCCGGATCCCCAAATCAATCGGCTCGCAGATTCTTTGCCTTTGAAGCGGATTGGGGGGAGAAGAAAATAAAGGAAACTCTTTCCCCCGTATGGGTCCTTTCCCATCCAAAGGTTCCCCGTGCTCGTTAACAATCCGGCCGATCAACTCGTTTCCCACCCGGATGGAGACCTTCTCTCCAGCCGGGAAAACCCGACTTCCCGGTCGGAGGCCGGAAAGTTCACTGGAAGCCATAAGCAATGTCTTTCCGTCTTGAAATCCAACTACTTCAGCTTCCAGAGGATTTCCGTGATCCCCATAAATCTTGCAGGCTTCCCCGACCTGAACCTTTAAACCCAAGGCCTTGATCAGGATCCCTGTTACTTCATTTATCCGACCGAAGACCCTTAACGGTTCGGATTGATTGACCGCTTCAAGATAAGGGTTTAAATCAGGCATTTCCTAAATGGTTCCTCAGTTCGTCGATAATATTAGAAAGTTGGAAATCGAGGTCTGTCTGGATTTCCTCGGAAGGACTGCAGACAATTGCTCCGCCTTCCGGGACATTATTATCGAGTTTAAAAATGAGGTCGGAAGATAATTCCAGGAATTCTGTTTTTTTCTCTATAAACAGCTCATAGAGAGAACGGTTTAATTTGATCGTAATCGGATCGGTTCGGCTTATTTTATTGATTGCCTCCTTGACCATTTTCTCAATGATCTCCGGTTGCAGGGAGAGTTCTTCTTTTAAAATTTTTCGGGCCATGGCTACGGCCAGTAAAACGACCTGGGGTTCCAGCTCAGACAACTGTTTTTCTTTTAACGTATTAATTTTTTTAAATAAATTTTCAAGGTCGGTAATTAATAGACTGGCTTTTTGTTTCCCCATTTCGTATCCGGCTTTTTCTCCGGAGGCATATCCTTTCTCAAAGGCTTGCCGTTCAATTTCTTCGGGATTGATCTTTACCGGATGGGCCTTTCCCGCCTTATCTTGGGAAAGGCCCTCCAAATAAGGCATGGAATAAGAGTCTACTGAACATTTCTTGATGACCTTGGTCCTAAACAATGAGTTCTTCCCCCCCCCGTCCGGCGATCATAATCTTTCCTTCGGTCTCCAGTTTACGGGCGATCTTGACGATGTTCTGTTGGGCCTTCTCCACTTCCGAAACCTTAGCCGGTCCTTTCAATTCCATTTCCTCCTTAAGGATTTGAGCCGCCCTCTGGGACATATTTTTTAAGATTTTTTCTTTTAAACTGCTGGAGGCCGTCTTCAAGGCCAGGGACAGATCTTCCGTTCGGATTTCCTTGAGAATCATTTGGATCCCCTTATCATCAACCTGGACCAGATCGTCAAAAACAAACATCAATTGACGGATGGAATCAGCCAGTTTTTGATTTTCCTTTTCCATCTTTTCCAGGATCATCTGTTCAGTGGAGCGGTCGCTGTGATTTAAAATCTCAGCCACGGTCTTGATCCCCCCGATTTTCCGCCCTTTGGACTTTTTCATCTCCAGTTGCCCTTTTAACACCTCTTCCAGTTCGCTGATGGCGCTCTCGGGAATATTTTCAGTGGTGGCGATCCTTCGGGCCACATCGTCTTTCAAGTGATCCGGCATTAAGGACAAAACCTCCGCGGCCTGAGCGGAATCCAGTAAAGACAAAATCAGGGCCATGGTTTGAGGGTGTTCGGCTATCAGAAAATTAGCCAGGGTCTTGGGAGCCATCCACTTCAGGGCATCTAATGAAGTCTCCTTGGCGGCCAGTTCCAAAATCTTGCCGGCATTTTCCTCACCCAACCCCTTCTTCAAGACCTTTTTGACAAAATCTCCACCGGTAAGAGGCATGTCCCCGTTGTTTATTCTCCCGTTCACTTCCTGGATGATCTCATCCACATCCTGTTTTTTGATCGTTTTTAATCGGGTGATGCAGGTGCTGATCATGCCCACCTGATGTACTTCCAGATTTTTCATGATCTCGGCAGCGGCTTCCTCTCCGATAGATAATAAAAAAATGGCCGCTTTTTCAATACCGCTGTAAGCCACCGGTTATTCCTCCGTCCAACCTTTAATGAGGGAAGCGGCTTGATCCGGATTTTTCTTGGCCCAATCGCGGACATCCTCTTCCATGGTTAAGGCTTTGGGTTTAGGGGAATCCATCCTCCTTTCAATCTCGGCCACGGTTTGGGGAAGGGCTAAAGAGCGGCCCCTGGAATCGGGGGTGGAAGGAACCAGCAATACCCTGGTCAACGGCTTCAGGATAAACAGGAAGATCAGAAGAAAAGCCAGCACCGGTCCGGCATATCTGGCCCCGGAAAGGAGGATGGGCCAATAATCCCTGGCGGGTTCAGGCAAATCTTCCATTGATGCCACTTCAAAAGGCATGTTGACTACCCGGACCTCGTCACCCCTTTCCTGGGAAAAACCAACGGCCTTTTTAATCAGATCTTCATAGCGCTTGATCTCTTCTTCAGTCCTTGCCGTATATTTTTTTATTTTACTCCCTTGAGGGGCCGCGTACGACCCATCGACCACCACGGCCACAGAAATTTTTTTCAATTCCTGGGACGGACTGATCACCCGACTAACGGTTTTACTGAGTTCATAATTAACCACTTCGTTCTGTTTTTGAACAGATCCCCCGGAGGAAGTTGTTTGAGGGGGCTTTTTATTGGGAAGGTTGGATGTCGCTCCAGGGACCCCCCCGGAAAGGCCGGAGATCGATTTTTCCTGATTCTTTTGTTCGCTCCGGACCACCTGGCCGTTGGGGTCAAATTTTTCTTCGGTTTTTTCCGTTCGTGTAAAATCAAGGGTGGCAAAAACCTTGGCTTTGACCTTATCTCTGCCGGTGATCGGTTCCAGGATATGGACCACGTGTGACTCAAGTTCTTTCTCATAATTGCGTTGCAATTCCAATTGGTTATTACTAAGCTGCAAAGTGTCGCCCTGGGTCGGACGGGTCAGCATGCCGCCCTGATTATCAATGACGGTTATTCCCTGGGGCATTAACCCTTCCACACTGCTGGAGATGAGATGCACAATCCCTTGTACCTGATTCTGTGATAAGGCCCTTCCCGGCCTCAACTTTACCATGACCGAGGCGCTGGGTTTGGATTCCCTTTCCATAAAAAGATTTTTTTCCGGTACTGCCAAATGGACCCGGCAGCTCTCTATTTCCGGAAGGGCTTGGATGGTCCGGGAAAGTTCCCCTTGTAACGCCCTGCGATAATTTAGTTTCTGGACAAAGTCCGAGGTCCCGAAATTGGTTTTATCAAAAATTTCAAAGCCTATCCCTCCCCCCTGAGGCAGGCCTTGGGCGGCCAATTGAAGTCTGGCCTCATAAACTTTTTCAACCGGGACCAGAATCCCTCCCCCCGCGACCTGATAAGGCACCTTGAGTTCCTTTAATTTTTGGATAATCTGTCCGGAATCTGCTTCACTGATATTGGAGAAAAGGATCTGGTAGTTGGATTTCTGCGACCAGGAGAAGACAAATATCAAGCTGGCCACCCCTACTCCGATTAAAACCAAAAGGCTTATTTTCTTTTTTATCGGCCAATTGGTTATGGTCTCTATTAAATTTTCCACCTTTATCCCCTATTGTCGAACTAAGCTTTTATGCTCACTGGAGCGCCATGAAACATGAAAATATCTTCAAGGTACAGGGTTTTTATGCTTGAAACTTGCATCTTGCATCTTGAAACTTTATTTGAATTAAATTTGTAACCGCATCATCTCGTCATAGGCACTAATCAACTTGTTTCGGACTTCAATCATAAGCTGAAAGGATACATCGGCTTTTTCCATGGCAATGACCGCGCTGGAGATATCGCCGCCATTGGAAAGTTCCTGAATGGCTTTTTCGGCCTCATTTTGGACAGAATTGACCTTAGTGACCGCATCTTTTAAAATGGCCTCAAAGCCTTCTCCCCCTTCTTTTGGGGTTGATTTCCCCTGGATGCCGTTGGGGACGACAACAGAGGGTATTCCTGCGAGTTCATCCATTAGAATCTCCCTATTTCTAAGGCCTTAAGAAACATAGTCTTCGACATATTGAAAGTGGTTACATTGGCCTCATAGGCCCGAACCGCCATCATCATGTTGACCATTTCTTCCATGATATTGATATTCGGAACATTGACAAAACCCTCCTTATCCGCATCGGGATGACCGGGATCGTATATTTTTTTGAATGGCTCCTGGCTATCGACTATCTGAACCAGTTTAACCCCTTCCAAAGTTGAAGGATTCTCCGAATCGATCGGAAGGGTGGAAAAAACGCATTCTTTTTTTTTGTACGGCCCCCCGGCTTCGGTCTGTGTGGAATTAATATTGGCCATGTTGGATGCAATGGTATTCATTCGGCCCCGTTGAGCATCCAAGGCCGAGGCGCTTACTTTAAATATGGCAAAGCTGTCCATAATCATCTCCCTTTTATAGCATTCTTAAACATCTGTAATTTTTTTGACAGCAGCTTGGCCCCGGCTTCATATAAAAGAGAATTCTCGGTCATATGGGCTAATTCCATATCCAGGGCGACGTTGTTTCCATCCTCCCAGGAAGCCCGCTCCACCGCGGTCATCCCGCCGGTTTCTCTTAAATTGTTAGGGCCCTGTTTATGCATGGTGCTGGTTCTGGTCAAGCCGAGAGAAGGGCCGAGAGAGGGGTTAGTCATGGACTCTTTAAAGGACACATCCTTGGCTTTATATCCCGGGGTATCGATATTGGCTATATTGGAGGCCAAGATCTTGTGTCGAAAAGCACTGGTTTTTATGATCTGTTCTAACACTTGAAATCCGAAATCCATTGTTGTTTTCCTTTAATTTGAAAAAAAAGTTTCAAGATGCAAGATGCAAGTTTCATGACGGACTTTTAATAAGTCCATCCAGTATGACAAAATATATAAATCATCCTCATTTTCATGTTTCGTGGTGCCGGACCAGGCGGGCATGAGGCTTTAATATATTTATATCAAAATTCATGCCATTTTTTTATAGAACCGGTTTTGGGTTTTTGAAGCACACCACGGTTTATTCCTGTTGGGAAGCCGGAAAAAAATTCCCATATTCATGGAGTTTATTCCTGATAGTCCTGACGCTGACGCCAAGGATACGGGCGGCCTTGGTCTTGTTGCCATTGACTTCTTTTAAAGTTTTCAGGATCATGTCTTTTTCGAAATCCTTAATTTTTCCTTGAGAAGGTAAACCCGGAGGACACTTTTCTTCGATCATAAAATCCATCAGATCAACGAAATCGTCCTTGCACAGGTGAACGGAACGGTGGACCGTATTTTGAAGCTCCCGGATATTTCCCCGCCAGGCCCTTCCGATTAAAAAATCCATGGCCTGAGGGGTAAACCCTTGGATATTTTTACCAAGGACCTTGGAAAACTCTTTTAAAAAATGATGGCCCAATAAAGAAATATCTTCGGGGCGTTCCCGTAAAGGGGGGATTTGGATTGGAAAGACATTGAGCCGATAAAAGAGGTCCTCCCGGAATCGGCCGTCCAGAGATTCTTGGTATAAATCCCGGTTGGTGGTCGCTATCACCCGGATATCGATAGGAATGGATAGGTTTCCGCCCACCCGGTTTATTTCTCTTTCCTGCAAAACCCGTAACAATTTGGCCTGGAGATTAAGGGACATTTCTCCGATCTCATCCAGAAGGATGGTGCCGTTGTTGGCGAACTCGAATTTCCCTATTTTTTTCTCCGTGGCCCCGGTAAAGGCCCCCTTTTCATGACCGAATAATTCGGACTCCATCAGGCTGTCGGGGATGGCGGCACAATTGATGGCGACCAAAGGTTTTTTGTTCCGGCCGCTTTTTTTGTGGATGATCCCGGCCAAGAGTTCCTTCCCGGTCCCGCTCTCTCCATAAATTAAAACCGAGGTATCGCTTGGGGCCACTTCTTCGGCAATCTTCAAGACCCGCATCATTTTTGGATTATCGGTCAGCAGGGTTTTTTCCTGATGAAGCCTTTCCATGAGGGATCGTATTTTGTTCATCAGGGTTTCAAAGGAAAAAGGCTTCAATAAATAATCCGAGGCCCCTTCCTTCATCACCTCTACGGCATCTTGAATGGTACCGAATCCTGTAATGACCAAAATAGGGATATTGCCGATCTTACGTCTAATCTCCTTTAACAAAGAAAGGCCGTCCATCCTGGGCATTTTCATGTCCGTGACGATCATGGAAAAATGGGCCTGATCCAATTTGTGCAGGGCCTCTTGTCCGTCACCCGCCAGAATGGCTTGAAAACCGACCCTTGATATGGCTTCTTTCAAGGCCGTCCGCATTTGATGATCGTCATCAACAACGAGAATTGGATTCATAGCGGGTCTCTTTCCTTGTCCATTTTTTTTCGCTAATCCTTTGGGTTATGAGAGCAAACCCTCACCAGGCGTATTGAATTTGGGAAAAATAAGTTGAAAACAGGTTCCTTCCCCTTCTTCACTTTGAACTTTGATGGTCCCGCCGTGGGCCTGCATAATATTGGCGGCTATGGACAGTCCCAATCCGGAGCCTTTCTCCTTCAAACTGAAAAAGGGGTCAAAAATCCTTTCCATAAATTCAGAAGGGATTCCCGGGCCATGATCTTTTATTTCAAGGACCGTCTCTTCCTCATTTCCTTTTTTAAGAAAAAGTTCAACGGCCCCTTCTTCCGGGGCGACCTCGACGGCATTCAAGAGGATATTTAAAAGCACTTGTTTAATGAGTTCCCTGTCACCCCAAAGCCGCCGATGTCCATTTAATTGTTTCCCTAATCGAATCCTTTTGATTTCGACCAAAGGCCGGAGCATAAAAAACAACTCCTCCAGGGTCTTTTCAAAATCGATCCAGTCAAAGCAAGGTTTTTGAGGGATGGCAAAATAGTGCATATTGGTCAGGACATGATTCAGACTGGTAATCCCCTGGGATATGCCTTTGGCCAGTTCGGCATGAACCGAATGCTCCAGATCACCGGCCAACATAGAGGCATAGAGTTCCATACTGCAAAGCGGATTTCGTATTTCATGAACCAGCTTGGCCGCCATTTCACCCATAGCGATCAATCGCTTATTCCTTTCCTTCTGGATTTCCAGCTCTTTTAAAAGGGAAATATCCTTAATAAGGACCACATACCCCCTGACCAATCCATCCGAATCCTTTATCGGAGAACGGGAAAAGATAACCTGACACCTTTTTTTATTGGTGACCAGAAAAGTGGTTGTCCCTTCCTCCAGAATGATGATATCCAGGTCATGAAAAGACCAGCCAATTATTCCAGGGGATTCCATACCCAGCATTTCTTCGGCCGCCCTATTGATCATGGTTACCCGTTCCTTGGGATCTAAGACAATGATCGCTTCTCCCAGGCTTTGCAGGATGCCGTTCAAAAAATCTTTGGCTTCTTCGGCTCTATTTAAGGCCGTTGAAAGTTGCTGATTGGTTTCCTCCAAAACACCGGTCAAATAATGGACTTCTTCCTGAAGTTTTTGGTAATAGGCTTCCAGACTCTTGGAGGCCGCGGTAAAATCGGAAAAGGCCGTTTGAAGGTGGCAGGCTTCGATCATTAATAATGTTCTCCCATCTTTCTCTGCACTTCTTTTTCCCGAAGGCTGGCCCTGGCTAATTTACTCAAAATGGAATTACTGGCCTTAATCCTACCCAACATCCTTTCGGCTTCTTCACCGGGCGACAGGGTGCCGGCCCGGTATAAGGCCCATTCATTTAAGGGGTCCTTTTCCAGGGCCTTTTGGTAATAGGTCAGGGCCTCTTTCTTTTTCCCTTGACCGTACAGCAAATCCGCTAACTGGATATAAATATTGGCATTACCATCCAGTCTACGGAGGTTTTTTTCAAAAACGGCTAAGGCCTTAGTAACATCCTTGGCCGAGGAAAGGGTATCTTCAAACAAAGGCAGGTCTTGGGATTCCATCTTTTTTAAAGACAAAATGCGTTCAGAGGCCGCCCGGTATTCCATTCGGGCGTGAAGTATCCGGGCTTCCAAACGGAGGATTTGGTCTCCCGTAACTTTATGGTTCCTTAAAGCCTTGAGACCCTCCAGGGCCAAATCCTGGTTTCCGGCCTCAACGTAATATTGAACCAGGGCGATCAGGCTTTGAATCTTGACCTTCTCTGCGCCGTTTTTCGCCAACCACTGGAGAAGCTCAAGTTTTCCGGTCCCCTTCAACGATTCAGCCATGACCAGAAGAAAAGGTTCCCGGGAGGTCTGCAACAGCTTCTTGCCAATGGAAGCCCAAAGAGAGGCTATTTGGTTGGGGTCTTTATCCTTGATCTTTAAAAAAAATCCTTCTAATTCCGTTAAAGTCTCTTTATTGAGGGAAGATCGCAGGCCCAAAGCCTTGATCCACCCGCCGGCCTGTTCAAACCTTTCCCCCTGCATATCCAGCTTGGCCAGTTTGATTAATACCTCCTCACTTTTTTTACCGTTGGGATACTTCCATCGATATTCTTGCAGGGTCTGTCGGGCTTCAAGGTTTTTCCCGGCTCCGGACTGGGCCTCGGCCAGATGGAAAAGGGCTTCTTGCCCAAGCTTTGGATCCGAAGAAGTCAAAGCGGATTTAAGATATTTTTGAGCTTCATCAAATTTCCGGGCTTCCAAGGCAACCCGGCCCAGGGCAACTTCGGATTTATTTTTAAAAACAGGGTCCTTCAATGATAAGACAAGATATTGAAGGGATTCCTGGTCTCTACCCATTTGATGAAGGTTTTCTCCATAATAAAAAAGGGCCTCTCCGGATTGCATTAAATATTTCTTACCCATCGAAACGCCTTCGGAATAGGCGGCATCGGCTTCCTTTAATCGCCCCAGCCGGTGGAGGATATTGGCCCTTCCGAAGATCGCATCCTGGCCTTTTCCCGCCTTCTCATAATTTTCCAGGGATTCCGGCAAAAGACCAAGGGCCGAGAGAGTCTGGGCTGCCCCCAGGTGGGCTTTTCCCAGATATTTGGATTGATTAAATTGGGTCAGAAAGATCTTGTAAACCGTTTTGGCTTCATAATAATTTTTAATCCGATGATAACCTTCGGCCCTTTCCAGCAGGGCCAGTTCCTTCAATTCTCCTTGAGGGGCCAAGAGATAAGCCATCCGATAATGCTCTATGGCTTCTAAAGGCTTTTGGACCTTTTCCAAGGCCCTTCCGTAACAAAAATGGTAATAACCCCGGGTTTCTGAAGCAGGGCGATAGGCGGCCAGGAATTGAATGGCCTCGGCCGGGCGATTGGCCTTAATCAAGGCCCAGGATTTTTGTAACCCCGGGTCGATAATCCCCTCCTCGAGAGACCGGGCCGGAAGAGAAGCCGGTATCGAAAAGATCAGGGTTATCAGGATGAAAACAAGGTGCTTCCTCATGCTTTATCCAGAAAGCAACAACTATGCCATGGGATTCAACTGGAAAATGGAAGGGTGGGAAGAGCCGACTTGGGGTGGCTGGGTCTTTCCAATTGCCGTGTTTATTAATATTTTATTGTTTTTTCTCCAAACCCGGTTTGTTTTAAGCCTTCCTTAAAGAACCGAAGAATTGTCAAGATAATGACACCGGGTAAGAGGCGGCCAAGAAAACAACTATGGCAGGTCTGGATTCCCTCCTGCGCGGGAATGACGATTTTTTACGTGACCATCAATGATGACGGATTCGTAAAAAGTCGCCGAAACCCGCATTGCGTCATTCTGGCGAAAGCCGGAATCCAGGTATTCAACCAATTCTGGACCCCGGCGCCTGTCCCGGACCTGATCCGGGGTTCGCCGGGGTGACGACCTCGGAAATTTTTTACTTGTTCATCAAAGATCGAGCTCTAATTTTTTAATCTTCTCCAATAAGGTGGTTCTCTTTAAACCTAAGAGCTCGGCGGCCTTGCTTTTAACGCCCTGGGATTTTCGTAAGGCCTGACCGATCAAGTTCCTTTCTACCTCTTCCACCAAAGTATTCAGATTAACCCCCTTCTCGGTGAGTATAACCTCACGGTGTGATTCATCCGGTCCCGTTTGGCTTTCGGAAACCTCTTTTCGGGGAACAGTCTGGAATTCTTGAAATCTTTGAGGGAGATCTTTTGCAGTAATCAGACTGTCATCGTTTAAGATGACCATCCTCTCGATCAGATTCTCCATTTCACGAACATTCCCGGGCCAGGGGTATTTTAGAAAAAGCTCCGTCACCTCCTGATCGATCCGGATAGGTTCTCTTTTTCTTTTTCGTGAAAAATAATTAATGAAATAATCGGTCAAAACCGGGATATCTTCCGGCCTTTCCCTCAAGGGAGGAATGCGGAGGGGAATTACGTTTAAGCGATAAAAGAGATCTTCGCGAAAATTACCGGCTTTGGTTTCCCTTTCCAGATTTTTATTGGTGGCTGCCAAAATCCGAACATCGACCTTAATGGTTTTGGATCCACCGACCCGTTCAAACTCTCTTTCCTGGAGCACCCGGAGGAGCTTGACCTGGAAGGAGGGATGGAGTTCCCCAATCTCATCCAGCAGGATGGTCCCTCCGTTGGCCCGTTCAAATCTTCCGATACGGGTATTGATGGCCCCGGTAAAGGCCCCCCGTTCATGTCCGAAGAGTTCCGATTCCAGAAGATCTTTGGGTATGGCCGCACAATTAAAGGGGACAAAGGGATTCTGGCCCCTGAGACTGTTATAGTGAATGGTCTTGGCGATCAGTTCCTTCCCGGTTCCGCTTTCTCCCTCAATTAATATAGTCGCATCAGTATCGGAAATTTTTTTTATCAGCCCATAAACCTTCTGCATTTGCGGTGAATTTCCAATCAGGCCCTGATAATCATACCGTTGCTTCAACTGTTTTTTCAGGGAAAAGTTCTCTTTTTTTAGTTTTGAAAAATCGAGGGCTCTTTGAACGACCAACCAAAGTTCTTCTAAGACAAAAGGCTTGGTAATATAATCGAAGGCCCCTAATTTTATGGCCTCCACCGCTGTGGCAATGGCCCCGAATCCGGTGATGATAATCGCGGGGATATTGATATTGAGGGAGGATATTTTTTTCAAGACCTCCATTCCCCCCATGCCCGGCAGGACCAAATCCACCAAATAGAGATCTATTCCTTTTTCCTGAATCAACTCGATGCCTATCTCGCCATCTTCGGCTACCGAGACCTCAAAGCCTTTTAAATGTAAAAATTCTTCCAAAATACTCCGGACCGCTGGATCATCATCAATCACTAAGATATGGGGCATGGTTTTCTTTTTTCCATTTCCAGATTATTTTGGTTTTGGGCCTGAAACTTATTTTCGCACAACTATTTATTATGTCAAGAAAAAGGTGTATTAGAAACGACTTAATTGGAAAGGAGGCCGGAATGGGGTACTATCGGGGTTCTTTTAAGACATAGGGATACCAATCTTCTTGCCTTAATCGGTCTACCTTAAGGACCATGACCTCGTTGGTATCGGATTTAACAGCCAGTTTCCTCCCCTTGGCCCCCCCCACATCTTCTGAAATAACGGGGATACCTTGCCGGGTCAGAATCGTTTTGGCCATTAATACATTTTGTCTCCCCAAGGTGTTATCCGAAGAGGACCAGGGATCTGCGCCTCCGAATATCTGGGCCTCCAGAAAGGATTTTTCCGATCCATCTACCGTCATCAGTTTGATCAGGGTCAGAACAGCGACATTACCATATTGGACTGTGGCCTTTTCCGGTTTGGAAATCCTCGGATAAAGGAAGTGGGATAGGCCTCCAGACCGTTTTTGGCGGTCCCAGAGGTAAACCGTGACGGCGGAACCCATAACCGTATAAATCAGGGTGGGCTCCCGGCTTAAAAAAATATAACCGGGTTTCAAAAAATATTGAACACGTTCGATTTCCTGGTTTTTGGGGTCTCCCAAAGACATCGACGCAAATATTCCCGGCTACACTCTCATTGATGGGGATCGAATTGAATTTGAAGAGTGATGAATTGTCCATCGGCCGAAAAATACAGAACAAGATCTGAAGGCTTATCCGGTGGAGCTTCGTCTGGAAAAGATATTTTTTGAATGGAAGGCGCACCCAAGGTGTAGACAGCCGTTTTATCGAGGACGGAAAATAGATTGCCGCAAATCATATTCGTCAATTCACAGGCCATATCCAAAACCTGAGACTCACTCACCTCTTCCTCAAATCCCAGAAAATTCATAGCCAGCGTTTCGCCAAGATCATAGGGGAGGACGAGTTGCAACTGTCCGGTCTGGGCCCCGGAAAAATGGATTTCACTTTTTAAAAACCAGGGCCCCTGGGGCTGCGGAAGGTAACTGGTCTCCTGTTCCGGTTCGGGCAAGATCTCCGGAGACATCGGGTTCTCCTCTACCGGCTCTAAAAAGGTAAAAAACATAGTTTCAAAGATATTGAGGACAGCGGAAACGGCGGCCTTTCGCATGGCGTCAGACATAGGGTTTCTCCATGATACGAGTCAAAACATCTCGTAACGTTTCGGGATGGAAAGGTTTTTGGATATAATCTTTGACCCCCAGGGCAAATAATTCCTGCAGACGGGTTTCACTGCCCTCGGTCGTAATCAGCACCACGGGAATACCTTCATAGTGTTGGTCGCCTTTTAGTTTTTGGACCAATTCCAATCCGCTCATCACCGGCATATTCAGGTCCGTCAGGATCAAATCAATCCAATGACCAGACAGGACAGTCAAGGCCTCAGCGCCGTTACCGGCTTCCAAACATTCCCCCAAGTCAAAACCGGAAAGCGTCAGGGCCTTTAAAATAACCTTCCGCATAGTCTGGGAATCATCAACAATCAAAACATTATATGCCATGGTTGGTCCCTCATCAATGATCCGGTGGTCTCAAGCTTATTGCACCTGGATCATGGCTTCCACTTTTTGGATCTGATCCCCCAGTTGGGCCATAAATCGTTCAATATCCTTTTCATCTAATCCAAAATGATGCATGACTTGATTGAAACCGGTATAGGATAATCCATCGACTCCTCCACCGATACCGGTCAGCATGGCGATCAAGTCACACAAATAAATCTGGTAAACCAGTTCCTGTTCGGAATGGGCTGATAACGGGGTATGATGGTACCGGATGGCCTGGATAATTCCCTGGGGGAAGTTCCATTCTTCGGTAATCAAAGCGCTCAGCTCGGCATGGTCGATGCCCAAAACATCTTTTTCTGCTGTCAGGAAGGAAATCCCTTTCGCTCGAACCTGTTCCTTTATGGCTTCAAATTGCTCTTCGACATAAGAATGCAACAATACCTTGCCGATATCATGGATCAGGGCGGCCGTAAATAATAAGGGGCTCTGGTCTTTCTTTAATCGTTTAGAGATGATTTGAGATAAAAGGGCCGTACTGACCGAATGCTTCCATAATGCACCGGCCTCTAAATCATAGCCGGAAACGGCCTTCCCCAAGGTCGAACCGGCCACCGTGGCCATGATGATCTCAAAAAGCTGGTTGAACCCCAAAAACATCAAGGCCTCTTGCAGAGATCCAACCGGATGGCGCAGACCGAACTGGGCCGAATTACAAATTTTCAAGACATTGGCGGTTATGACCTGATCGTATTGAATCGTTTCAACGACCTCTTGAACGGAAGACTTAGGATTGTTGATCAAATCCAAAGCCTTATTGACAACCGCCGGGAAAGGGGGCAGTTGGCGGGTGGATTTAATAATGGCCTCGACGAAACTCATAGTTCTTTTTCTCCCTCCCCGGAATAGCGAAGAAAGACTTTTCCGGTAGCCAGATCCATCCGTACGGTCCGGGACACCTGTCCCCCCACATCCTCGGCCTTGATCAGGACATTATTTTTCCAAAGGATCTTTCGCAGGGCCATATAGTTTCTTTTTCCGATATTAAAAAATCCGGAATCATCCAGGATTTGAGACCCGCCAGCCACCTTGACGATAATCCGGCTTTTAGATGCGCCCACTCGATAGGCCTCTTTAAAAAGCATTGGTATTCCGGTATCAGCAAACATAAAAGGATTTTTTTGGGCCTTCTGGAGGTCGATCTGTGATTCCGGCAGCATGTAGTGGAGAAGCCCCCCGACTCCCGCCACAGGGTCGTAAATAGCGACCCCGATGCAAGACCCCAGGGAATAGGTAATTAATCCGGATTGCTGGTCCCGGCTGACCCCCATATCGGCAATTCCAACGATTATTTTCATATTTTTTTATAAATAGCCGGTTTCACATAGTGAAAAGGATGTTCAATGCCGGTCAGACTTTCCGAGTGTCCGATGAAAAGGACCCCCCCTTTTTCCAGGTTGTCATAAAACCGGTTAACCAACTGGGTCCTGGTTTCTTTGTCGAAATAAATCATCACATTTCGACAAAAAATACAATCAAAGGATTCATTGAATGAAAAAGAATCCATCAGGTTCAGCCGCTGAAATTTGACCGTGGATTTTACAATGGATTTAACTTTTACGTGGTTCCGCCACTGGTTTTCCCCGCGGAGAAAATATTTTTTCAACAAATCGATGGAGAGGGACTGCATCTTGTTTTTAAGATAAATCCCGGATTGGGCCACCGCCACCACCTTGGTAGAGATATCGGTGGCCAGGATCTTCAAATCCCAACCCGATCCGGCTGGCAATGATTCTAACAAAGTTATGGCAATGGTATAGGGCTCTTCGCCGGTAGAACACCCGGCGCTCCAGATCCGCAACTTCTTCGGGTTGTTACCCTTTTCCCCCTTTAAAGAAGGAATGATTTCATTTTTAAGATAATCGAAGTGCTGATTTTCCCTGAAAAAATGGGTGAAATTGGTGGAGATGGAATCCAGCAACTGGATCATTTCCTCCCCGGATGGGTCGTTGATGACATAGTCATAATATTCGCGAAAGGATTGGAAATTGCCGTTTCGTATCCTTTTTCCCAATCGGGCCTTGACCAGCTCTTTTTTTCCGTCATGAAGATTAATTCCGGATTGGTCATAAACCAGACGGCTGATCTTGACGAAATCGGCCTCGGTAAATTCAAGGGGCTGATACATGGAATAATTCAAGGACATAGGAGATCCTTAAAACTCCTGAAAATCTTCTTCCGTTAAGGGAATAATTTTCTCCGGGGATATTTCTTCCCCTTTTGAAGGGGTCTGATGTCCCGAGACCCTTTTTACGGGGATGGAGTATGGGATTCTCCTGGCCCCGGGGAGATTCCTTTCCTTCCCCTTATGACCGTTATGCCTGATCTTAAACACGGACATGATGGCCGCCAACTCCTCGGCACTGGCCGCATTGGTTTGAGTCCCGGAATTCATTTCCGCTACGGCTCTATTGATCTGCTCGATTCCTTGGGACTGTTCTTTGGAGGCTGAAGCAATTTCACCCACTAAATCAACGGCCTTGGACGTGTTATCGGCCACCTGTTTGAAATCCTGATCAGTGGAAGTCACCAACACGGCACCGCTTTTTATTTTCTTGACAATATCCTCGATCAGGTTGGAGGTATTTTTGGCCGCCTCGGCGGCCCGCATAGCCAAGTTTCGGACCTCATCGGCCACCACGGCAAATCCTGCACCGGCCACACCGGCCCGGGCCGCCTCGACTGCGGCATTCAAAGCCAGCAGATTGGTCTGGAAAGCAATCTCATCAATGGTCTTGATGATCTTCTGGGAATGCTCACTGGCGACCACAATTTCCTTTATCGATCCACTGAGTTCGTCCATGGAGATTTGGGTTTTGGCCATCTTTTCTTTGGCTAATGACATGAGGCGGTCGGCCTCAGCGGCATTTCCGGCATTTTGTTTCGTCATGGAAGACAACTCCTCCAGGGAAGAGGAGGTTTCCTCAATGGAGGCGGCCTGTTGAGAAGCTGCACTGGAAAGGGTTTGGGACATGGCCGTTGATTGGCTGACCATTTCTCCAAGTTTATGCCGCATGGCATTGACCGATTGGGCCAATGCACCGATTTCATCCTTGGAAATCAGGGTTATTTCCTGGGTCAGATCTCCATCAGCGACTTTTTTAATGACCTCCATGGCCTGTTTGATCGGATTGGTTATAATTTTAGCCATATAAATTCCGATCACCAGGGAAAGGAAAATAGCCGCCACCATAACAAAAATCAGGATGGTTTTGACTAATTGAGAACTGGTAACCGTTGCGCCATACTGGTCCTTGCTTAATCGATTTTCCAATTCCATCAAATTTTTTACATGCCTATTTAAAATTTGAAATTTTTCATCAACCGAGCCCATAAAAACCGTAGCGGTATTTAAATCGGCCATGGACATATCAATGGCATTTAAGGCGACTTTCTTATATTCCATGAAGCTCGGTGTAATGGTCTGGAGGAGTTTTTGTTCTTCCTGGGAAAACCCTTTGGCCCCGACCATTTTTTGGAACGATTCCCATTCCTGATTAATCACTTTAATTTCTTCGGTTCTGAGCTGATCAATCTTTTTCTCATCATAATTGGCATGGGCCCAGTTAATGATTTTATAAATATTAAAATTGATTTCAGTCAGGGCAGTCAGGATCTTTGAAGTCCATTGATAGCTCTGGAATCGTTGATTAAAAAAGGAATCCATCGCCTCCTGCTGAATCTGAATCCCGCGATAGGAGACCGCACCTAAAATAATCAACAACAGTAACACCAGGACCGGCCCGGCCAAGGATTTATTGATCATTCTTAAATTTCCCAGAATCTTTTTCAT
Source organism: uncultured Thermodesulfobacteriota bacterium (assembly GCA_964627515.1). GTDB lineage: Bacteria > Desulfobacterota > RBG-13-43-22 > RBG-13-43-22 > RBG-13-43-22 > RBG-13-43-22. The sequence continues at coordinate 40,228 of CAZVHO010000006.1, forward strand.
GGTTGCTCCTCTTATCGTCAAGGATTGGGTTGATAATACTTCGGATGGTATCCGGGGGCCGAATAGGGATTGGCTATTGGTCCCCGGACGTAAAATGCTCTATTTATAGATACCGCAACAAAAGATAAGGTCATCCACCTTTTTAACAAAAGTGGTCTTGTCATCCATTTTTTTGGTAACCGGGTTCGTCCATTTATAATCCACCCAGCCGCTGCCTTTTGATTTGGCCAACTCCAGCCCATCCTTGACAAAAAGTTTGCCGTCGGCATCTTTTAATCCACTAACGTCTTTGCCGATCAATTTTTGATTGGTCCCATGGGCCAAAACCATCCCGTTTAAATCCCAGATAAAAATATACAACTCCCCCTTAACAAACTGCCCTTTAGGATTACTGAATTCGGCCAGGGCCTTATCTTTCCCATTAGCCTTGTAAAATTGAATACCTTTTTCGATCAGCGTTTTGGCTTCGTCGGCATTCCCGGCAGCCGAAGCGAACCCGATTAAACCTGTTAAAAAAAGACCCGCAATCAAGACCACAATCCATTTTTTCATCCTTTTCCTCCCTTTTTCTGGTTGATGAACCCGGTCAGGCCGGGGTAATACCTTTTTAGGCAGTCTTTTTTGTTTTTTTGGCGGAATCGATGATCCGGATGATTTCATCCATATCAAATCTCCAGGATTTGCCGACCCTGAAACCGGGAATTTCCCCGCTCATTGCCAACTTATAAATAGTTGATTCCGTCAATTTTAAATATTGTCCGACTTCTTTCGCTGTCACAATAGTGGCCATAACGATTCCTTTTGATTTTTCGATTTCCGGCCCCTTGCTCAGGCCGCTTTTTCCATCTCAATCATTTCTTCATCGCCGAAGACTTTGTCGATATCCAGAAGGATCTTGACCGCTCCTCCGGTTTTGGCCATACCGAGAATATAACCCGTATCCATTTGCGTCCCGAAAGCCGGCGTATCCTCTATTTCCCCGTTCTTAATGTTCAAGACCTCGGAAACGGAATCGACCACCACTCCCATCAAAACATGTCCTGCGCCGTCTTTAATTTCGACGACGATGATGCAGGTCCGTTCCGTATAATCCATCTCGTCCATATCGAACTTCAGCCTGAGATCCGCCACAGGAATAACTTTTCCCCGAAGGTTTATCACGCCTTTAACATAAGACGGCGTTTTGGGGACCGGAGTAATAGGCATCATCCCGATGATCTCCTTGACCTTCAGGATAACAATCCCATATTCCTCACCAGCCAGAGAAAAGGTCAGATATTTCCCTTCGCGATCCAAGGAAGTTTTTTGACTCTTATCCACTGATTCTACGATCTCTGCCATTGTTCATACCTCCCTTTAAGAGTCCAAATGGACTTTCCCCCTCGAGGTGAGGAGTTATTAATTATCTCTATTATCGGTTCTGGAAAAAAAAACTTTAATGTGAACAACAGGTCTGAACCCTATAAAAGAATAAAAATCAAAAAAAACGGTCCAAATCACTTAAAACTCTTGAAACGCCCAATCTTCCGAGGAGTGTCCTTTGATCCGACATTTTCAACTTTGGCGGCCGGTGTTTTTTTCCTCTGGACTTTGGACCCTGATTGGAAAGGTTTATTCAGGGACAGGAAAAACATGATGATTATGTAAAAACCCGTCATTCCCGCGCAGGCGGGAATCCAGGCTAATCATAACGGGTCATGACAAATTAACCAGGTTTACGATTTCCTGACTGATTCGGTCCAGGGAGACTATTCGATCGGCAGCTCCTAATTTTATGGCTTCTTTCGGCATGCCGAAGACTACGCAACTGGCTTCGTCCTGGGCGATGGTTCTGGCCCCGGCCCCTTTCATGGCCAGGAGTCCCTTGGCCCCATCAGCGCCCATCCCGGTGAGAAGGACTCCAATGGCGTTAGCGCCAACATATTGGGCGACTGAATTGAAAAGCACATCAACGGCCGGGCGTTGGTGATGGACAAAAGGCCCATCTTTTACATTGGCATAATATTTAGCACCGCTCCGGCGTATGAGCATGTGAAAATTGCCCGGGGCGATCAATGCCTGACCGTTGATGACGGAATCTCCGTCCTTGGCTTCTTTAACCTGGATCTGACAAAGCTTGTTCAACCGCTCGGCAAAAGCGGTGGTAAAATTGGCCGGCATGTGCTGGACGATCACTATTCCCGGGGAATTCAGAGGGATATTGATCAAGACTTCCTTTAAAGCCTCAGTGCCGCCGGTAGAGGCCCCTATGGCAATGACTTTCTGGGTGGTTTCGGTTAAGGACCTGGTGATAGTCCCGGTCTTTATTGGGGAGGTCAGAGAAGGGTTTCGATTGATGTTGGCCCGGGCCGCGGCCCGGATCTTTTCTTTGAGCTGGATACACATGTCCCCGACGGAATACGATCCGCCTGGTTTAGCCAGGACTTCTACGGCCCCGTTCTCAATGGCTTCCAGGGCCATGGAACTTCCTTTGGGGGTGAGAGAGCTGACTATAATGACCGGCAGCGGAAAGTATTTCATCAATTTCTTCAAGAAGGTCAGCCCGTCCATTCTGGGCATTTCTATATCCAGGGTGACTACATCCGGCTTTTGTTTCACGATCTTGTCACGGGCGACAAAGGGGTCCGGGGCGGTTCCGATCACTTCGATATCCGGTTCTTTGGACAATTCTTCATTAAAAATCTTCCGGACAATGGCCGAATCATCGACGATCAATACCTTAATTTTTCCGTTAGCATTCATTTTCAGTCGTTTTTCCCCCGATAAATTTCGAAAATTCCGTTCACATCCAATATTAAACTGATTTGGCCATCTCCCAGGATTGCCCCGCCGGCTACGCCCTTAACGGTCTTTAATTTTTCACCCAGGTTCTTAATGACCACCTCCTGTTTCCCCAATAGGTCATCAACCATCAGGCCTTTTTGAATCCCGTCGTTTTCGACCACCACCACCAACCCTTCCCAGGGCTTTTTTTCTTCCGAAAATATATTTAACAGCGTATTCAATCTGACCAGCGGCAGCAGGGAATTCCTTACCTTGACCATTTCCTCTTTCTTCCCAACGGTAAAGACGTCTTCGGGGGCAGGCCTTAAGGTCTCTTTAATCGTTACGGTGGGAATGATAAAACGCTCTTTGCCGATCTTGACCAGAATGCCGTCCATGATAGCCAGGGTCAGGGGGACTCGAATGACAAAACGGCAGCCTTTCCCTTCGGTGGAGTAGATCTCTACTTTCCCTCTTAATTTTTCAATGACTTTTCGGACCACATCCATGCCCACACCACGGCCGGAGACATCAGTGACCTTTTCCGCCGTGGAAAAACCCGGTTCAAATATTAAATTATCAATCTGAAATTCGGTCAGGACGTTTTCATCGGAAATGATTTTCCGCTCTTTGGCCTTGGCCAGTATTTTAGTCCGGTTCAATCCCTGGCCGTCGTCTTCGATCTCGATAACAATGTTCCCCCCCTTTTGGTAAGCCCTTAGAAAAACCTGACCCGTCTCCGGCTTTCCGATGTCAAGGCGTTTTTGGGGCAGCTCGATCCCATGGTCGGCCGAATTGCGGATCATGTGCACCAGAGGATCATAAAGGGTATCCACCATATTCCGGTCGATCTCGGTCTCTTCTCCGGATAACCGCAACTCCACTTGCTTGCCGGATTTTTTGGACAGGTCCCGGACCAGCCGAATCATTTTCTGGAAGGTGTGCCGGATGGGGACCATTCGGAGCGACATGGAAATTTTCTGCAGGTCCGAGGTAATCCTTTTGAGTTGTGAGAGATCTCGACTCAACTTTTGATCACTAATGGAATCCAGGACGGGATTTTGCTGAACCAGGGATTGGGCTATCACCAGTTCCCCTACCATATCCACTAAGTTATCCAATTTTTTGGTGTCAACCTTGACCGAGGCATCGGCCCCTTGACCGGAAAGGCGTTTTTGGTCTCGAAGACCTTCCAGAACCTCTTTAGGTTTGGCTTTTTGCTCCAATATTAATATTTCACCGATCTTTTGATCGTGCTTTTCCCCGACTTGGGACTTCAAGGCCTGGTCCAGGGCTTCACCGGATACGACCCCCTTGGCGGCCAGGATTTCTCCTAAAGGGGGGACCTTCGGTTCGGGGATTTCTTCGAGGATTTTTCCTGCCCCGGTCGGAGAAAGGTTTTCCCGCAGGGATCCAAGACGGTCCAGCCAGGGTCCCAAATCCACCGGCTTAGAACAGCTCTTCCCGGATTCAACAGCTTCCTTTTCTTCCAGAATCATGGTTTTTAAAAAATCGACGGCCTCCAGGATCGTATCGATAATCTGGCGGTTAACGGCTATCTGATCATTACGGGCATCGTCTAAGAGGGATTCAACGGCATGGGAAAACGTGTGGATTCCTTGCAAATTTAAAAATCCGGCGACCCCTTTAATGGTATGGAAGGGTCTGAAAATGGCATTGATGCATTCCTTGTCATCCGGGGCTTGCTCCAGATTGATCAGGTTGACTTCTATCGATTCCAAATGTTCCATGGCTTCGGAAACAAAATCGTTGAACAACTCCAGATCCTGGGCGATATCAGAAGAGGTTTCGGCCGGAAGTTGACCGCGGGGAGATTCTTCCTTCTCTAAGGGAAGAACAACAGGGTTAATGGGGCCTATTAAGGCTTCCATCTCCTCCCAGAAGGCCTTCTCTTCCGGGAGGATTTGCGATAAATCCCCATAGGAAATTTTGCCCTGGATGATCCGGATCCCGTTACTTATTGTTTCTAAAGCCTTGGGGGGGGAGGGACATTCATTAAGCAGTAATTTTTCAATCCCTTTTTTTAGAGGGATACAAAAGCCTTGAATCGGCTTTAAGGAAGGGGGATCGGTTATTTCTGCAATTTTTTCTAATTGCTGCAAGATAGACCCAAGGACCATGATATCTTCCGGTTCTACGGAAATAATATTCATGGCCAACTGGTCTATTTCCTGATTCAGTTGAGCGGCATCCGGGATCATACGGTAATCCTTTCCTTGATTTTTCCAAAGGATTGTTGAAAAAAATTATCCTGAGAACAGGGAATCAGCATTTCTAATAGGTTTGGTTTGCTTTGTTGCAATAAATATACCGATAACTAATTGGCTTGAAATTCTGCGGAATTGACCAAAAACGCAGTGTGACCGCACCAAATAACAAATTGATAAGTCAATATTTCGACGAAATCTGAGGACTCTTGACACTACCCCGGAGGATGCTGATAGATAACGAAGTAGGCGACAAAAAACAGCTTCCAGGGGTCGGGGATCAGGAGGCGGGGGGCTGAGGTCTGGAAAAGGAGCACCAGGAACCACGAAAATATCGAATGTCGAAGTAAGGTTGGTTTTAAACCCGCCCCTACGGAGCCCCAACAGAGGCCAAGGGTGGTTAATAATCTATTTTCGAACTAAACCCCCATACCCTTTTGGGCATCACGAAACATGAAGATGGTTTTACTCCGAACTCCGAACTTTAAACTCCGAACTCTGTTTTCTTTTAAACACTGGAATGCTCGTCCTTAAGCCGGATCTCCACTCTCCTATTTTGGGCCCTTTGTTCAGTCGTAAAATTCGGGGACAACGGCCTTTGTTCGCCATTCCCTTTAATGGTAAAACGGTCGGGCTCTAATCCATGCAGGGCAATCAGGTATTTTAAGACACTGGTGGCCCGGGCTACCGACAACTCCCAATTGGAAGGAAACCGCCGGTTATTAATGGGCAGATCATCGGTATGGCCGTCGATCTCCACCCGGAAAGAGGGATACCTTTTGATCACATCGGCAATGGTATCTAAAATCGGTCCGGAGGATTTCAGAATATCCGCCTCTCCGGTCAGAAAGGTTACGTTTTCTTTCATGGTGATCAGTATCTCTTGATTCATAACTTGGATCATCACCTGATCATCCAGGCTCAATCCGGCTACGGTCGCCTTCATATCTTTTTGAATATCTTCGAGTTTTTTGTTCGTCGGCTGGTTCGTTTCAGGCAGGGGAAGCGCTGCCAAGACTGGAGGATTCCCCGCTTTGGGTTTGGGGGCCTCTTTTTTCCCGGCGGTCACCTTGGTCATGGCAAAGATGATAATAAAGAAGACCAACAGTAAAGACAGTAAATCGCTCAATGTAATCAACCAGTTATGGTCCACGTCCATCGAGTCGGCCGAGGCCGAAATCATTTTTTGATAGCGTCCCTCCCGGGCTGTTATTATTTTATCCGGCATCCCGCTCATGATATGGTCCCCCTCTTCTCTTAAAAACTATCCAAGGCAATTTGAAATTTTTCGGTTATACCTCACTCCAGGACAGCTTCTTCCCTAAAGGAATGGCCTGGGGTGCGAGCAAGCCGCTGACACCAGCCAACTTTTCCTCGATTTTTAGAGGATGTTCCCTTTCATTAATGGCGGTCAGACCTTCAATGGTCATGGTCATTAAGGATTCGCTGAGGATGGCCTTTTCTTTTAACTTGGAGGAAAGGGGAAGCATGATCAGATTGGCGATAATTACCCCATAAAAAGTGGACATGAGGGCCACGGCCATCATGGGGGTCATGGTTTCCACCGACTGAAAATGATCAAACATCTTGATCAAGCTGATAATCGTTCCGGCCAGACCCAGGGCCGGGGTAAGCCTGGCCAAGGTTTTTAGAATGTTTTGACTCAAATTATAATTAACCAGCCGGATAGCCATCTCTCTTTCCAAAATATTTTTTATTTCTTCAATGGGATGCTGGTTGATCATTAAATGGATGCCCAGTCTCAAAAAATCGTCTTTGATTTCTTCCAGACGGTGCTCCAATTCGCGAATATTCCCTTTTCGATAAATCCCGGCTAAAGTTAAGATACTCTTGAGCAGGGAGGCCCGGTCCTGGCGATCTTGAAAGGCTTCTTTGAGATGGATAAAGACGGCCTTAATCCTTTTGGTCGGAAACCCGACCAACAGACCGATCACGGTTCCGCTCCCGATGATCAACAAGGCATCGAGATTAAAAAACATTTCCAGTCCGGCATTTCGGATGATCGGCAGCATAAAGAAAAAGATTCCAGCAGAGACAGTTAAGGTAATGAGCAGGTTCATTTTATTCCTCCTGAACGGTTAAGGTTGCTTGAAACAATACCGGGTCAGACTTTTGATAAAGCAATCCTTATGCCAAGATAGTCCTATGAAAGCTTTCAGCGATCGGGGATCAGCTTTCAGGAAAAACACTTAATAAAAGCCAGCTATAGAATAATTATCTGCGGGTATCGGCAATAATCTGCGTCCAAATTTAAACCGATTTGAAGCGGAAAGGCCCAGGGAAAAGACGGAAAAATTTTCCCCATCAGGAAAAAATTTAGGGGGGGTTGTGGCCGGTTGAGTCCAGGACTTTGTTGTTCATTTTATAAATGAAGACCAGGATCTCGGCTACTGCTTTGTAGAGGGCAGGCGGGATCTCCTCATAAAGATCCAGAGTGGAAAGAATTTCCAGCAAATGAGGATCTTCCTTTAACGGGATATTATGTTCTTTGGCGGTTTGAATGATTTTTTCAGCCAGCCAGCCGCTCCCTTTGGCTACGAGACGTGGGGCGGCGTCTTTTTCGCGTCGATATTGTAAGGCGGCGGCTTTTTTGGTATCGTTATTCATCGGCCTGTAAAACTCTAATGCCTCCTGGAGGCACCATGAATCATGAAAATAGACCAGTCAAGGGCTTATTTAGGCACGGGTCAGGCACAAAGCCTGACACACGGATTAACCATTTAGTTTCTCAAGAAAAGGGGTTTCCCTTTTCTTGAGACAAGCTTCCGCCGAAGGGCGGATGTTGGTCATCCCTCAATCCAGACTTACCGGGATTGAGGGATACCCCATTGCTTTAACCGTGTAATCCGTGAAATCCGTGCCAAAAATTTATTTTCGCACTAAACCCTGATGCTCACAATCGTCTCATCCGTCTCGATTCGGTTGATGGGGTCCTCCATCTCTTCCGATTCCCTGAGGAAAGTATAGTTTTTCAGGTTCAATCCGGCCCGATTAAAATTTTCCTTTAACTCTCCAAGACAGGAATGAATTATGGTATTCAGTCCGGGGTGCCTTACCTTAAAGGTCAGGGAAAAATCCCTGTCCTGCATAAAGATGAAGGCCGAAACCGGTCCCAGTTTTTCCAGTTCAAGATGAATGCCACAGGAATAAGAGGTCCCTCCTGACAGGGCCGTTCTCCTTTTAAAAATTAATTCTCCCCTTTTTAATTCGGCCCATTGAACCGGCAAAAAGGTATAAAAAGAGTCAGATATTTTTGAAAGGAGTTGGAAGGTCTCAATATCTTTTAAGAGGGTTTCTACCCCTCCTAAGGTCTTCTCATAGGGATGGACTGTTCCCTGTCGGCCTCTTTCCGCCTCCCCCACGGTTTTTTGTTCAAGAATTTCTTGAAGTTGTAATAAAAACCCTTTAATATCTTTATTTATTTTATTTTCAATTTGAAAAACATCTTTTTCCCCAAGGGCGCCGGATTTGGCCATGGCCTTCAATTTGGCTTCCAAAACAATCCCGGAATTTTCTAAGGTATTTTTGAGTTGTCCGAAAGCCAGACCATCCATAGAGACCAGTAATTTTTCCTGAAGGTTTTGTAATAAAGGGGGGCTGCTTATTTCTTCCTGAACCTGGTGGAATAATTGGGTTAACTTTTCCGCCACATCCAGACCCGGCCCTTTCAAAGAGGTCTGCAGAACTTGTTGAATTTCATCCCGCAGGCTTTTCGGAAGCACCTTGATATCCGAAGGCAGGGTCTTGAAAAGAGATCCTAAAAGGTCCCTTTGCTTCCCGGCGGGAACGGATTCGGGAGGTTGACCCCCCTCAGCCCTGGCGTTGAACAAGTTGATGATTCTATCCGCTGCCTTCCTGGTTAGATCTTCTATTCTTTCATTCTCAACACCCGGAAATGATCTGGACCGTATTTCTTCTCCCGCCCCGGTTTTATTATCCAGTAATTGAAGTCTTAACTCGCCGGCTGCCCCTTTCCAGTCTAAGACCTTTAAAGAAAGGGTATCATTTTTTTCAAAGGCCAAATTCGTACGGGCAGGTAAATAGCCGCCTTTAACCTTAAGGGTAAGACCTCCGGACGGGAAAAGATCGACCACCAGGGCCTCGATGATCTCACCTATTCGAAGAGGGATCTCTCTTCCAACAGGTTTTATGAGGGTAAGTATTGGTCCGGCCGATGGAGTTTCCTGAATACGAATCATTCCAACCATTCCCCTGAAGGATCGTCATTAATCTGCCACTTCTAATTTATCGGTATAAAAAGGATAAAACTGAAACTTCAATTTTTTCTTGCCTTTATTTCTCTCAACATGGTATCCTTTCCCAAGGTGAGCAAGGACTATAGATCCAAATACCGGGTTTGAGACTAAGCCCCGGGGCGTCTGGAAAATCCTGTTTATCGGGAGCGCCGTCTCAATTATAGCATTGCTCGCCATTTCTATTTTTTAAGGAGGCATAAGAATGGCCAATCGTCAATCCGTCATTCAAACCAATAAGGGGACCATCCGCTTAGAGTTGTTGGAAGCCGATGCACCGAAGACCACTGAAAATTTTATCAAACTGGCTGAAAAAGGCTATTATGACGGGGTCATCTTCCACCGGGTCATCAATGGATTTATGATTCAGGGGGGGGATCCCACCGGTACAGGTCGCGGAGGCCAGTCGGCCTGGGGGGGCCGCTTTAATGATGAGGTCAATCCGGCCTCGGACCTTTACCGTCAGGGCTACCGGGCCGGAACCGTGGCCATGGCCAATGCCGGACCCAATACCAATGGGTCCCAGTTTTTTATCATGCATGTGGATTATGCCCTGCCCCCGAACTATTCCATTTTCGGGCGGGTCATAGAAGGCCAGGATGTGGTCAACGCCATTGCCTCCAGTCCAACCGATTCCCATGATCGCCCTCTTTCCCAGGCGATCATGGAAAAAGTAATTATCGAACAGCAATAATATGCCTACACGTCAAGACCTGCGCAATTTGGCCATTATCGCCCATGTTGACCATGGCAAGACTACCCTGGTGGACGCCATGCTCTGGCAGAGCGGTGTCTTCAGGGAAAACCAGCAAGTGGTCGAGCGGGTCATGGACAGCATGGACCTGGAACGGGAAAAGGGCATTACCATCATGGCCAAGAATACGGCCATCGTCTATAAAGGGGTCAAGATCAATATCGTCGATACCCCTGGCCATGCCGATTTCGGCGGAGAAGTGGAACGGACTCTAAATATGGTGGACGGGGTCATGCTTTTGGTGGATGCCACCGAAGGCCCCTTACCTCAAACACGATTCGTCCTGGGCAAGGCCCTGGAGCGCCGGCTCCCTCCCATCGTGGTGATCAATAAAATTGACCGTCCGGACCGCCGGATCAAGGAAGTCCTGGATGAGGTCTACGATCTTTTTATCGACCTGGAGGCTACTGAAGACCAGCTCGATTTTCCGGTCCTTTACACCAATGCCCGGGCCGGTATCGCCCTGACAGACCCCGAGGGTAAGGGCCAGGGACTCGCTCCCCTTTTTGATGCCATTTTAGAGGCCATCCCGGCCCCGGCCTGCGACCCGGAAGCCCCTTTGCAGTTCCTGGTGACCAACCTGGATTACAGTGATTATGTGGGCCGGATCGCCGTGGGTAAGATCGTCAGCGGTAAGTTAAAACAGAGGCAGGAGGTGGCCCTGCTCAAGGGCGGGGAAATGACCGCCAAGGCCATCCTCAGCCAGGTTTATACCTATGAAGGACTCAACCGGGTGGAACGGGATCTCATCGAGGCCGGGGATATCGCTGCCGTGGCCGGTGTGCCCGATGTCTTTATCGGCGACACCCTGGGCGATCCCGAAGATCCCCGGCCTTTGCCGAGTATCACCGTGGAAGAGCCGACCCTGTCCATGGTCTTTTCCGTCAACACCTCTCCTTTGGCTGGCAAGGAAGGCCGGCTCTTGACCTCCCGCCATATCAAGGATAGGCTGGATAAAGAGTTGCTCTATAATGTCAGCATCGGCGTTGAACAGGCCGAACACCGGGATTCCTTTAAGGTCAGCGCCCGGGGTGAGCTGCAGTTGGCCGTGCTGGTGGAGATGATGCGCCGGGAAGGTTTTGAGATTTCTCTTTCCAAGCCCAAGATCATCACCCGTGAAATGGACGGCAAGCTCATGGAACCTTTGGAACTGTCAGTAGTGGATATCCCGGAAGGCTACGTCGGGGTGGTCAGCGAAAAACTCAGCGCCCGGCGGGGAAAAATGACCAAGATGATCAACCACGGCTCCGGCCGGGTGCGGCTGGAATTTGAAATCCCCTCCCGGGGGCTGATCGGCCTCCGCAGCCAGTTTCTGACCGACACCCGGGGCACCGGGCTTTTCAACACCATGATCATCGGCCACACCCCTCATGCCGGGGCCATCCCGGCCCGGCCCAATGGGGTCCTGGTTTCCGATAGGCCGGGCAAGGCCGTGGCCTATGCCATTTTTCACCTCCAGCCCAGAGGCATCATCTTTGTCAACCCGGGGGATCCGGTCTATCCCGGCCTGGTCGTTGGTGAAAATTCCCGTCCGGAAGACCTGTGGGTCAACATCACCAAGGAAAAAAAACTGACCAACATCCGGGCCGCCAATGCCGATGAAGCCCTGCGTTTAGTGCCCCCCCGTCGTTTTACCCTCGAGCAGGCCATGGAGTACATCAACGACGACGAACAGGTGGAAGTAACCCCCCTCTCCATCCGCTTGCGCAAAGCGAAGACCACCCGATAAAAAAAATCGTAACATTTTAACACTTTGAAAAAAATCTAATTGGTCTAAAAAACGATTTGGTAAATCCCCCCTGTCCCCTCTTTTTCTAAGGGGGGAACTTATTCCACTGGACTCCTCACTTTGTAAAAGGGAGGTGGGGAGGGATTTTTAAAAGATTTGAAAAAGAATGTTGAGTGGGTGTAGTGAAACGGAACCCACCAGCGGGTAGCTCGGGCCAACCTGAATACAAAATAAATTTTCCTTCCTTCGAGTAATCTGTTAAGATGCCTGCAAATTTGATTTTGGAGGGATCGCTGAATGATCAGCAAAAATCAAGTGATCGAAAAGGCTTATGAATTGGGTTTCGGGGATATCGGTTTTACCACGGCCGATCCTTTTGAAACTCAAAAAGAAATTCTACGGGAGCGCTACGAGGCCTATGAATGGGCCTTTAAAATGGGGCTGGACCTGATGACCGGCACGGACCCCAGGAAAATCCTCCCCCAGGCCAAGACCATTATTGTCCTCATGGAAGTCTATTTTCACCAGGCCTTTCCCAAATCCCTGGAACAACATTTCGGTCGCTGTTATCTGGATGATGACCGGGTTACCAAAGACCGTCTGGCCAAACGGGTCAAGGCTTTTCGTTCCTATCTGACCGAAAACGGAATCGAGTCCAAGGTGCCCTTTTACCTGCCCCACCGGATCGCAGCGGCCCGGGCCGGCCTGGGGACCTTTGGGAAGAATTGCCTTTTTTATTCCAATAAGGTGGCCGGTCAGGGTTCCTGGGTCTTACCGATTACTGTGGTGGTGGACCGGGAATTTGCCCCGGATGAGTCTACAATGGAAATCGGCTGCCCGGATTGGTGCCGGAACGCCTGCCTGACCGCCTGCCCGACCGGTGCCTTGAAAGGCCCCCGTCACATTGATCCCCGGAAATGTATTTCCTTCCTCACCTATTATGGCCAGGGGATTACCCCCCTGGAACTGCGGGAACCCATGGGTTTGTGGGTTTACGGCTGTGATCGCTGCCAGAATGTCTGTCCTCGTAACGCCCCCTGGCTGGCCAAAGAACTGCCGATGAATCCAAATGTCACGCCCATGGTCGATGATTTTAAACTCGCCAGGTTACTGCACATGGACCCCCAACATTTCAACACGCGCATCTTTCCCCACATGTTCTATATGTCCGAGAAAGATCTCTGGCGCTGGAAGATGAATGTGGCCCGGGCCATGGGAAACACCTTGGACCAACAATATATCCCGGAGCTGGCTAAGGCCTTTCAGGAAAATGCAGACGAACGGGTCCTGGGCATGATTGCCTGGGCCTTGGGCCGCATCGGCGGCCCGTCGGCTAAAAAGGCCCTGAACGATGCCTTGCCCAAGAGTGAAGGTCTGGTCCGCCGGGAAATAGAGCTTGCTTTGGGAAAATAAGGAGGAACTTATGCCGAAAAAGAAAATCAACACCTTTCCTTCCTGTGCCTCCTGTGAAACGGCCATCCCCCAAAAAATCTGCTTTTCTTCTAAAGGAATCGGCGCCAAAGGCTGTCCGACCCTGGTGAAGAAAGAGGTGCTACGCGAGGCCAACCGGGAATACGAAGACCCTCAAACCAAAGAGTTTGCCCGTCAGGCCTCCATTCAGGAAAGTGAATGTTATGCCAACCGGCATCAACGGCCCTATGTCATGCAGCCCACCAAGACCCGGATCGTGGAAATCTGCGAATTTGCCCGGAAGATGGGCTACAAGCGCCTGGGGTTGGCCTTTTGTATCGGCCTGGCCCAGGAAGCAATGACGGTGACGGAAGTCTTTAAGGCTCATGGGTTTGTGATGGTTTCAGTGGCCTGCAAAGCCGGCCGAACTCTCAAAGAAAAAATAGGCATCAAAGAAGAGGAAAAAATCTATCAGGGCACGGAGGAGGCCATGTGCAACCCCGTCTATCAGGCCAGGCTTCTGAATCAAAGTGCAACGGAATTTAATGTCCTTTTGGGACTATGCGTCGGCCACGATTCCCTGTTTTTCAAATATGCCCAGGCCCCGACCACTGTCCTGGCCGTCAAGGACCGGGTGACCGGACACAATCCCCTGGCTGCCATTTATCTGTCGGAATCCTATTACCGGAAGATTTTCGACCCTGTTATCAATAAATAATGAACAAAGAAATTATCGATTCAATATTAACGGGAGCCAAATAATGATCAAAAAATGGATTGTTATCGGATTGATCCTTCTATTCGCTGCGGGCCTGGCCCACAGCCGCTCAGGACCCCCCCAAAAAAGCAGGACCCCTAAAAAAACCGCCTCCCGGACTAAAACAATCAAAGCCGCAGCAGTCCCGGAGACCCCCTATAAAGCCTTTTTGGTCATGGATGCCAGGAACGGCAAAATCATCGAAGAAGAAAATAGCCATCTCAAGCGCGCGCCGGCCAGTGTGGTCAAGCTCATGGTGGCTTTTATCGTACTGGAAAAGCTGGCTAAGGAGGAAGTGAAATTATCGGATCCCATCCCCGTTTCCAGGGAAGGTTCCAAGATGGGGGGAAGCCAGGTATACCTGAAAGAAGGTGAAAGCTTTACCCTGGAAGAAATGATGAAAGCCCTCATGGTGGCCTCGGCCAACGATGCCGCCTATGCCATTGCCGAACATCTGGCCGGGTCCAAGGATGCCTTTGTTCAATTGATGAATCAGAAGGCCACGGCCTTGAATATGGCCGATACGGAGTTCCATTCCGTTCATGGACTCCCGCCCTCCAAAGGGGATTCGGAGGATCTTAGTTCCTGTAACGATTTGGCCATTCTGGCCCGGGCGCTTTTGAAGTATCCGAAAATTCTGGAATGGACTTCCATCAAAACAGAAGGGTTCAGAAACGGGCAATTAGTCATGAATAATCACAACAAACTCCTTTTCAGGATGCCGGAAGTAGACGGGTTGAAGACCGGCTATTACCGTGAAACCGGGTTTAATGTGGTGGTCACGGCGGCTAAATCGGATTTAAGAATCATCGTTGTGGTCCTGGGAAGCGACAGGGCCAGAACCAGGGACAATATTGCCCTGGAAAAATTAAAAAAGGCCTTCTCCCAATATAAAAAGTTGGACTTGGTCAAAAAAGGAGCGGTAATCGATAAGGATATCATCCTGCCGGATGGTGAAATCGGAAAGATCAAAGGGGTGGCCGGGGCGAATTTATCCTATTCGGTCCCCATTGATAATAAGGGGACCGTCACCAGGGAACCCCTGGTACCGGGGAAGGTACCAGGGGAGATCAAATTGGGTCAGAAACTCGGCGACCTGGTCATTAAGGTCGATAATGAGGTGGTAGGCAAAGTGGATATTGTTTCCCCTCTGGCGGTGCCTGAAGCCAATCTGCTTAAAAAGCTTGCCCGAAAAATGGGGATTAACCTTTAATAACGCCTTAAAAATCAACGAAAGTACATTTTATTTTTTGTAAATACCGCAGCAGAAAATAAGATCCCCAACTTTTTCACAGTGCATGGATTTAGGTTCAATTTTCTTAGATACCGGGTTGGTGAACTTGTAGTCCTGCCAGAATTTCCCCTTGGACTTGGCCAGTTCCACCCTTTCTTTGACAAAAGGGACCCCGTCGGAATCCTTCATATCGATCAGGTCCTTGCCGACCATCTTGGCATTGGCCCCGTGGGCTACGCACTTTCCATTGATGTCATAAACCGTTACATAGAGGTCCCGGTCGGTAAACTGCCCCTGGCGATTGCCGATCTCGGCAAAGGCCTTATCTTTTCCGTTAGCCTTAAAAAAAGCAATCGACTTCTTGACCATGGCCTCGGCCTCGGCCGCCGTCCCATGATCTGCGGCATATACGAACCCTCCCATCATAAACCCTAACAGGCCAATCAACATAACCACCAAAACCTTTTTCATCTTGTCTCCTCCCCTTATCATTTTTTTTCTATCCGGATTATTTCCGGTCTTAATCATTTATCGGTCTGTCAGTAAAAAACTTTAATCGCTTCCCGGTTTTTCGCCGATCCGCTCTAAAAATTGTTTTTGCCGTGATTTATTCCACTGGGAACAGAAGACCGGTTTGCCTTTCATGACCCGTTTCATACACAAGGTGCAGGTATGTTCGCAGGAGACAAAAGGCTCCTGGACCAACCCCTGGGCCTTCTTGGGCCAGAGTGGATCGGCCAACAAAACCCTGGCCAAACCGATCAGGTCAGCCTGTTGGTCTTCTATGATACAGTTGGCGGTAGCCGGGGTCTGGATCCGGCCGGCGGTAATGACCGGAATCCGGGAAAGGGCTGCTTTGATCCGGGAGGCAAAAGGGACCATATAGCCTTCCTTCTTTTCTTCCTTGAGATATTCGGGAGAAAAAAAGGAGTCATAGGTGCCGGCCATGACCGAGAGATAGGCCAGCCCGCGCTTTTCCAATTCCAGGGCATAGGGGATCGTTTCTTCCAGATGAAGACCGTCCGGCAGCCATTCGTCAGCCAGAAAACGGTAACCTACCGGGAAATCCGGCCCTACGGCCTTAAGTACCGCATCAACCACCTGCAAGGGGAAACGCATCCGGTTTTCCAGAGAACCGCCGTATTGATCGGTCCTTTTATTGGTTCGGGAAGACAAAAACTGGACCATCAGATAACCGGTCCCGCCATGGAGTTCGACACCGTCGAAGCCGGCCTCCTGCACTCTTTTGGCGCCGGCGACATAGGCGGCGATGACATGCTCGATATCCTCCCCCGTCATTTCCCTGGGGGTGACCTTAGAGGTTTCAATAGGCGATGGAGCGATTTTATCCGACCCATAGGCATAACGACCGGCATGGTTGATCTGAAGAAAGGCCAGGGTACCCTGTTGATGGATGGTTTTGGCCAGGCCCGACAAACCGAAGAGAAACCGCTCTTCATCGATGCGCATCGTAAAAGGAGAACCCAGCCCAAGGGGATCGACAGCCACGTTTTCCACAACGACCAGCGAAACCCCGGAAGCGGCCATTTCCTGGTAATGATCCAGGATCAGGGAATTGACCGTACCGTCCGGATTGGCATAACCCAGGAACAGAGGAGCCATGGTAATCCGGTTTTTCAAGGTCAGGCCTTTGATCTGAATCGGGGATAAGAGGAAGGGATAATTAGTGCTCATAGGAAACTCCTTTCAGTTTTTGTTATCCGACAGGATTTATATAGATAATTCTGAAAATCCTGTACTAAACATATTTAAATTTTAAACTTCAGGAAACCTTGATGCCTGTAATCTGGTCCATGGAAAAATCAATGAGGATTTCCCGTTGCTCTCTGTCTTGTAAAAAAACCTGGGGGGAAGAAACGACCTTTCCGATAACGGCAGCTTCGATTTTCCGTTCTTTAAACAAGGTGCACACCTTCGTCGAATTTCCCGCTGGGACGGAAAGGATAAAGCTGAAGCTCTGAAAGGCCAGCAGCCAGTCGCTTAAATCGATCCCCGAAGGTCGGGGGATGGAAGGCAAATCGATGATGGCCCCTTTCCCGGAATTCTCCATCATGATCGCCGTGGTCCCCAGAATTCCGGCATTACTGATGTCTTTAGCTGCACAGGCCAACGTCTTTTCGGCGATCAGCGGCAGAACCTCCAGGCGATAGAGGATGTCTTCCGAAGTTTTCCCTGAATTGGCATCCCAACTGACGACCGACCGGCAGCCCCTTTGCCCCTGAAGATCCACCGCCAGGATCAGATCGTCACCGGTTTGGGCCAGATGGCTGCGTAATACTTTTTGGGCATGCCCCAGGATGGCCACGGAAAGGGCCGGGGCCTGATCCGGGGCATCGGGATGTAAATGTCCGCCCACCATAGGTACGCGAAGTTTTTGACAGCCCTTCCTGATCCCTTCGATGACTTCAGTCCGTCGAATCCCGTCCCCGTAGGCCAGAACATTAACCAGGGCAATGGGCCGGCCGCCCATGGAATAGATGTCGTTGACGCTGACCATGACCGCCGCCTTTCCGGCGGCATAGGGTTCGTTGATCAGGAGTTGGGGCATGATCCCATCGGCGGCCAGTAGCAAATATTCACCCTTCCAGGGGATCACCGCTGCATCATCCCCATAATTGGGCAACTGGGGACCGAAAGAGGATTCCATAACCAGCTTTTCAAAAACCTCCCGGATGGGTTGTTTTCTGGTTAAGCCGGGATAGTTTTTAATTCGGGTGATTAATGCGGAAAGGTCCATAATGTATTATAACAAAATGGAACGGAGTAGTCGAGTCCATAAGATATCCCGAATGCATTTCCGAAGAATCGGTTTTAATGGAGCACCCGGCCCTAAAATTCTTTAAAGTCCCAATCTCCCATGGGGATGACTTGCTCCGGGTTAACTTCTTTCGTCTTCTTCGGCTCCCCCCTCAATGTTTTCCCTTTAAGGGTCTCATGATGAGATAAAATCTTTGTCTGATGGCCGATGGCTCCGTTTTGCCGTAATCCCTTGGACCGTAGTACTTCGATCCCACCTCCATTTTGACTTCCGTTAACCACGGCCGCCAGATCCTTTACAAAAGACTTCATCTGTTCTGCCTGGGCATTCATCTCCTCCGAGGCCGAAGCCGATTCTTCCGCATTGGCGGCATTCATCTGGATCACCTTGTCCATCTCGGCCACCGCCTTGTTTATCTGGTCGATTCCCTGGGCCTGTTCCTGAGAAGCCGCTGTAATTTCTCCCACCAGATCCCCGACTTTTTTCGATCCTGTGGCTACTTTGATAAAAGCCTCATTGGTCTTCGATACAATATCAGAACCCGTTTGAATCTTCTTCACCGACCCTTCAATCAGGTTGGCCGTATTTTTAGCGGCCTCGGCAGCCCTCAGGGCTAAACTCCGCACCTCATCAGCCACCACCGCGAATCCGGCACCGGCCTCTCCGGCCCGAGCGGCCTCGACTGCGGCATTGAGGGCCAGCAGATTCGTCTGAAAGGCAATCTCGTCAATCGTCCTGATGATCTTGGCCGTTTCTTCACTGGCCGCTGAAATCGCCTTCATGGACCCGGTCAATTCGGCCATCGAGTGATTGGCTTCATCCACCACCCGGCTTGTATCGGCCATTAAGCTGTTCGCCTGCCGGGCATTTTCGGCATTGTGTTTGGTCATGGAAGCCAGCTCTTCAATGGATGAGGAGGTTTCCTCCAGACCGGCGGCCTGCTCAGAAGCCCCTTCGGCCAAAGACTGACTGGAGGAAGCAACCTGGGAAGAGGCGGAAGCCACCTGATCCGCGCCATCGGTAAGCCCATCGATGACCCGATATATGGGCCTGGAAATCGACTTGCCCATCAGATAGGAAAAAATCAAACCGCCAAAAGTAATCCCGGCCATAACACCGATGATGATGTAAAGGATCCGTGAAACTTCCGCCTGCACATCATCGAGGTAGATCCCGCTCCCGATGATCCACCCCCATTCCGGAAGGGCTTTCACATAGGAGATCTTCGGAACCGGCCTTGAAAAACCGGGTTTGGGCCAAAAATAATCCACAAAACCCCGCCCTTCCTTCTTACAGACCTCCACAAAGGCGACAAACAGTCTTTTCCCATTAGGGTCTTTTTCTTCGGACAGATTCTTTCCATCCAATTCTGGCTTATAGGGATGCATTACCATGCGCGGTTCCAGATCATTGATCCAGAAATAGTCCTCTTTATTATATCGGAGGGTTTTAACCGCTTCCTTGGCCCTTTTCTGGGCTTCATCCAATGGCAGGGCGGAGGCCTTGGCCTGCTTGGCATAATAATCCAGGATACCCCAGGCCGTCTCCACCAGATGCCTGGTTTTTTCGTATTTTGCATCATAGAGGCTGTTCCTGACCTGTGGAATGATCCAGGCAAAAACCAGCGAAAAGCCTATGATAATGCCGATACACAACAATAAAATTTTTGTGGAAAGTTTAATCCTGTTTAACATTTTAGCCTCCTTTCTTCAGCCCGAACCGGCCGGACCGGATAAAACACTTTGATTTTTTAAAAAGCTGGGAATTTTGATAAATTCATCAATTAGGTTTTCCCGCGATTGCCCCAATCTGATCCGGGGTTCAGGGAAATGACGGCATTAGAAACATTTGGAAAGGGGAGCGAGAGATACTACCCAAGTGTCTTACGAAAAGGAAAAATAGCTAAAGCTGTCAATACTCATATTTTCGGCACGTTGAAAAAAAAACTTTAAAGGAATTTTTTGACCGGAATCATCCGAGCTGAAAATAAACCCGCCTGACTTCATCATTATTTAACAGATCCCGGCTGTTCCCTTCCAGCCCTACCCTGCCGTGCTCCAGGATATAAACCCGCTCCACCAGGTCGAGGGTCAGGCTGGCATCCTGCTCAACGATCAAAACCGTCAAGCCCCTCCTCCAGATGGTTTTGATCCCTTCGACCAGCAGGTTTTTCACCAGGGGGGAGAGGCCCACCGAAGGTTCGTCGAGCAAAAGGAGGCGGGGACTGCTCATCAGGGAGCGGCCGATGGCCACCATCTGCTGCTCGCCCCCGCTGAGGGTCCCGGCTAATTGACGTTTTCTTTCCCTTAGAACAGGGAAAAGGCTAAAGACATTTTCCAGGTCGGCTCGAATTTTTTCTTTGTCTTTGCGGAGGAAGGCCCCCATCTCCAGGTTTTCGGTCACCGTGAAGTCGAAAAAGAGCTGCCTCCGCTCCGGGCAATGGATAATTCCTTTCCGGACGATCTCATGAGGGGGATGACGGTCGATCCGGTCTCCCTCAAAAAGAATCTCTCCTTCCACTGAAACCAAGGCCGAGATGGCCCGCAATAAGGTCGTTTTCCCTGCGCCGTTGGGGCCGACTACGCCCACGATCTCTTTCTCATCCAGGCTCAAGCTCAACCCGTTGAGGGCCATGGCCTTCCCGTAAAGGACTCGAAGCGATTTGACCTCCAGCAGATGCACCTTATTCTCTCCTTTCCCCCAGGTAGGCATTGACCACTTTGGGGTTGTTGATGATCTCATCAGGGGGTCCTTCGGCAATCTTAACCCCGAAGACAATGACCACCACCCGTTCGACCAGCTTCAGCAAGTCCCGAAGGCGATGCTCGATGATCACCATGGCCTGGCCTTTTTTGTGCATGTGCAGAATGGCCGAGGAGAGGATGACCGCGTCCTCCAGGTCCAGTCCGGAAAAAGGTTCATCGAGAAGCAGGATGTCGGGTTGGGTGGCCATGGCCCGGGCGATGTCCAGCAGGCGCAGCTCGCCAAAAGCCAGATTCTTGACCTTCTCGTTACAACGGTCCCCCAGCCCCATCTCTTCCAGGTAGGACATGGCTGTTTTCCAGGGCTTCTCTCCCCGGACTCGCTGGTTCGCGGCCCGCTGGGAGAAGCAGGGTATCATCACATTCTCGATGACGGACATTTCTTTAAACAGGTCCACTAATTGGAAGGTTCGGGCCATGCCCCGGTTGACGATCTGAAAGGGCTTCAGGGTGGTGATGTTCTCCTTTTTAAACCAGACCCCCCCGGAATCGGGGCGGATAAATCCGGTAATCAGGTTGAAGAGGGTCGTCTTCCCGGCCCCATTAGGACCGATGACTCCCAGCAGATCCCCGGGGTTTACCTTCAGATCAAAGCCGGTGATGGCCTGCAGGCCGCCGAAGGCTTTTGACAGATGACGAATCTCTAAGATGGGCTCCATGATGGTTTCCTTTTTTTCTTATCGTTCTTGCCCAATGATCCGTCGGAAGGTCTGAGAAAAAATTTCCAGCAGACCCTTGGGGGCAAAAAAGATAACCAGGACCACGGCGCCGCTGTAAATGAGCAGGCGCATCTCTCCCAGAAAGCGGAGCGATTCATTAGTCAGGCTCAAAAGGTAGGCCCCGATGACCGGCCCGATGATCGAGCCCATGCCCCCCACGACGGCCATCATGAGTATTAGCCCGGAAAGAGAATCGTGGGCCATCTCCGGCCCGACGTGCATCTGCACATGGGCGTACATGGCCCCGGCCACCCCGGCGATGGCGGCGCTGATGATAAAGGCCGTCACCTTGTAATAGGTGGTATTGATCCCCGACCCTTCACTGGCTATTTCGTTTTCCCCGATGGAACGAAGGATCAGCCCGAAGGAGAATTTGGCAATCAAATAGAGAAGGAAGATGACCGCCAGCATGAACAGGGCGGAAAAATAATAGTTTCCCAGGGGGGAATCGGTAAGGGGTGCGATTCCCGAAAGGCCTTCCTCCCCGCCCAGAAACTTGGAGCTGATCATGCACCATTTATAAAGAAGGGCTCCGAAGCAGAAAGTCACAGCGGCGAAATAGGGGCCTTTCAGCCTCAGGGTCACAGCACCGACGATCAACCCGAACAGCCCGGCAATAATCCCGCCCATGGGCAGGGTCAGCCAGGGTCCCCATCCCAGGTTCAGGTTCAGCACCGCCCCCAAGTAGCCGGAGCTGGCGATAAAGAAGGCGTGACCGAAATTAATGTTTCCGGTGAAGCCGGAAAGGAGGTCCCAACTGCAAGCCAGGATGACGTAATAATGGCAGAGGAAGAGGATCTCCAGATAATACAGGTCATCCATCATCAGAGGGGCCAGCAGGACTATGAGCCCGAAGGCGGCCAGACCCAGAAGCTTTTTGTAAATCGATTTCAGACCGAATAATGCCTCGTAGTGCGTCATGAGACCTTGTTCTCCTTACGACATCGCAGGAAGGATTAAACATCACTTCATGATTCGAAATTAGATGTTCATATTTTCCTGACTAAGCCTTCATCCCCGTCAGAAACGGGCACCGACGAAGGATAAAAATGGGTTTTTCTATGACCTTGAACCTTGCGCCTTGGACCTTGGACCGTATTCAACCCCGGGAGGACTTCCTGCCGGTCAATCCGGTGGGCCGGAAAATCAGGACCAGGATGATGGCCAGGAGGTAGACCATATCCGAATAGTTGGCCGAGAGGAGTATGCTCACCATGGTCTCCGAATACCCCAAAAGCAGGCTGGTCAGGATCGCCCCCTCAATACTCCCCAGGCCCCCGATGATGACGATGGCGAAGGCCTTGAACAAAGGGAAGGCCCACATGGTGGGAACGGCTTCCAGGATGGGGGCGATAAAAACCCCGGCCACGGCGGCCAGCCCGGCGGAAATCCCCATGGCCATCAGATAGACCCGCTCATACTGGATCCCGACCAGGATAGCCGCATCCTTGTTCTGGGCCACGGCGGAGATGGATTTCCCCGTCTTGGTCTTCTTGATGAAAAACCAAAAGAGGATCACCAGGGCGGCCCCGACAAAAAAGGTGATCAGCTTCTGAAAGGAGACGAACACCCCGCCCAGGACAATCTCTCCGGTCAGGAAACTCGGAACGGATTTTCCGTAGGATCCGTAAATGCCGAACATGAGCTCCTGAATAAAGAGGGCGAGCGCCAGGGTCAGGATGAGGACATAGGCGTGGCGGTCCCGCATGGGGCGGATGGCGAAACGGTCGATGGCCATGCCGATGAGGGCCACGACAGCCACGGCCATCAGGGCCGACAGGAGTACATGGATATGAAGGAGCGTCATGAAGGTGTAGGCCAGGTAGGCCCCCAGCATGTAAAAAGCGCCATGGGAGAGATTGATGATCCCGGCCACCCCGAAGATCAAGGTGAACCCCACGGCGATCAGGCTGTAAATCGCCCCCCAGATGGTACCCAGAATAAGGATACTCAAAAACGTGGTCATCGCGTCACTCCGCCCCCGATCCGATTCCAGCCCCGGCCCGGGCAGACCGCCTTCGGGGGCTTGGCTGAAGGAACAGGCATCAGGAAGGATCAATGCCCGTCAGGGCATTGATCCCGTTCAAAGACTCTTTATGGTTTCCACCAGGTCGGCTTTATGTAATCCCCGGTCTTGAATTTCTCAGGGTAGAAGACGACCTGTTTGCCCCCGGCCTGCCACTGGACGAAGGGCATGACGTACCTGCCCTCCAGGAGGTCATGGGTTTGTTTGTCAAACCCGGTCTGCGGGTGGAGGACGCCCTTGTAGGAGATATTCTCCAGGCCGGCAACGATGTCGTCGGACTTGACCGATTTTTTTTGTTTTATTACTTCGGAGATCAGGTAGACCGCGTCAAAGGTAAATCCGCTGACGTACATGGGATTGGAACCAAACTTTTTCACGTAGTCGTCCCAGAAGGGGATGGTGCGATCGGTCAGGGGGGCCCGGGCGATCATATTATAGGTCGATTCGTACAAAGAGGCGCCGCCGGTCATTCCCCAGAACTTGGAATCCATGCTGCCCACGTTGGCCCCTCCCATAAGGGCAGGCTTGTTGTCCTGCCAGGCCTTGACCAGGGGGATGCTGGCCCCGTGGCTGACGAGCTCGAAAATCCACTGGGTTCCCAGGCCCTTGATCTTGGAAAAGATGGGGGAGAAGTCCTTGAGTTCCACGTCAAACCGTTCGTAGAGGACGACCTCCAGACCATCCTTTTCCAGGTCTTTCTTCAGGTCCTTGCCGTAGTCTTCGGTCCACTTGGCATTTTCCGCCAGGATGGCGAATTTTTTACAGCCCAGTTTGCCATGGGCGAATTCCTTAAGGAATTTGTGGGCCACAAGCTCCATCCGATCCGAATTGATCATGTGGCGGAAGAAGTATTTGTTCTTCTGATAGTCTTTTTTAACGTTGTTGGTCAGGTCCGTGGAGGCGGTTCCCGTGGAGATGAGGACGATCTTGTAGCTGCCCAGGAAAGGTTGGATGGCCAGGGCGACGCCGCTGTTATATTCCCCCACCAGCACGTCGACCTTGTCTTCCATGACTAATTTTTTCATGGCCGTAATGCCTTTTTCCGGCTTTGATTCCGTATCCCCGACAATGATTTCGATCTTTTTCCCGTGGATACCGCCGGCGGCGTTAATCTCCTCCGCCGCCAATTTGGCGGCATTGATGATCCCCTGCCCCACGACCATCTGTACCGGAGCCAGCACGCCGAAACGAACGGTGTCGATTTTTGCAAAATCCCGGTTGACAGCACCTGACGGCGTAACGGCCCATAAAAGACCCAAGAAGGCCATGCCCACTACCCAGAGCGTTTTTACCTTAAACATTATTTCCTCCTTTTCGGTTGAATTTGGCAGAATCATAAAACCCGTGGTTCTCTTCCCTTTAAATCGGAAATAGTTGAAACCCGAGGAAGGTATTCGGGGAGGTGCCCGACCTGGAAAATTCAGCGCGCAATGCTTCATTCCATAATCCGGTTGTCTTTGGTCCATATTTTTGGATACCGTTTTAGATGGCTCGGAGGAATGTTAATCTATTCCCTCATATTCCGGAAATGTCAAGTTCTTTTTAGGCGAATCGAGAGCCCTTCTGAGGTCTTGCAACCGGGGGAACTCACGGGCCGGGAATATACCCTCTGGGGAATAAAATGGGGGGCGTTATTTGAATCTATCGTGGGAATAGGGCAGTTTGGCGTTGAGTTGGAAAGCGATCTCCTCCGGCAACCTAAGCTTCCTGATCATCCGCAGACCCGGCCGCCACTGATAGTGATTCAGATCGATCGTTCCATCCTCCCCGAAGGAGACGCCTTCATTTTCCAACAAAGCCCGTTGCAGTTCCCCGCTGCCGACCTTGTAGGTTGAAAGCCCGCCATAATAATTGATTACCCGCTGCCAGGGCACCATTCGCCCACAGGAGTATAGGATACGCCCCACTTGTCGTGCGGCCCGCGGGGTATCGGCCAGAGCGGCCACTTGCCCATAGGTCAGGACGTGTCCCGGCGGGATGGCCCGCACAATCTCCAGCACCCGCTGCAGAAAAAAACTTTTGGGTTGTCTCGGATGATTTATTTTCAGGGAACGCCTGACCCGGTCATTCTTTTGAATGGAAAAAGACGGGTTCTTTTTCATGGCAATCCAATTAAACCAATACCCGGGTCCGTACGAACCGGGTATTATCAGTTTTGCTTGGCGGAAACATCGAGAATTTTCACGGACCCCTCAAATGTTTTCCATCCATGAAAAGCGCCGGAAGGAATGAAATAAGCATCCATGGGTTTGAGAATCCGACGGTCATCACCAACGAACATTTCTATTTCGCCTTCGGTAACGATTCCGCATTGTTCAAACGGGTGTTGATGACCGGAATCCTCTTTGCCTGGTCCGATTTCCATCAAAGCCATGATCAACCGGTTTCCGATTTCGGCCCTGCTTTGAATACCCGGTCTAAATTCCTGCAAACTCAGGCTGTTAACCTTACCCCAAAAGCTCATGATGTTTCCCTCCTTATTTTAGGGACGTCCCCTTTTCCCATTTTAACGCATTTAAAATAGGTTTTCGATTATATCAGAAGAAGACTCCTGTTATCCACATCAATTCAAAGAAATATTTGGCTCTTCCGAAAATATCAAAAAATTGGTATACTCCCCGGAATGTGGAATGCACACCGCATCCGGTTGCATGATGGCTGTTCAAATCATTAAAGGGATAGAAAATGGAAGATGAAACATTAACCCGCAGAGGGTTTATGCTGCAACTGTCTGCCGCCGGCCTTTCGCTGGCAGCCGGTGGCCTTGCCGGCGCCTGTTCAACCAAGGAATCCCCGGTCCCCTCGGTAAGGGTCGCCGATGTTGTCCGGCAGGTTTCCGGATCTCAAGGTGATCCCCCCAATATCATCATAATCAATGCCGATGACCTGGGATATGGCGACCTGGGATGCTATGGCAGCCGGGCCATCCGAACGCCCAATATGGACAACCTGGCCAAAGAAGGGGTCCACTTCACGGATTTTCATGCCTGCGATTCCGTATGCACCCCCTCCAGAGCCGGCCTGCTGACCGGAAGATATCCCAGACGGATGGATCTCTTGTTCCCCCTCCACCCGGAGGATCTCCCGCTGACTAAAAAGTTCCTGCTATCCATCGGCAATTTGGCAGGTCGTCTGGGATTGTTGGATATCGCCTCTGAAAAAGGGGGTTGGGGCCTGCCGGTCCAGGAAATCACCTTGGCTGCAGCCCTCAAACTCCGGGGCTATCGCACCGGCATGGTGGGCAAGTGGCACCTGGGGGATTTTGCCGTGAATCCGGCCTATAACCCGGTCAATCATGGATTTGAGGTTTTCTTCGGTGTACCCTACAGCAACGACATGTCACCCTTCCCCCTGTACCGCAATACAAAGGAAGTCGAGGCCCATATTACCGATCAGTCAAAGCTCACCGGCCTTTACACGGAGGAAGCCCTCCGTTTTATCCAATCCGCCCCAAAAGGGCCTTTTTTTCTTTATCTGGCCCACACCTTTCCCCATCGACCCCTTTATGCTTCGAAGGCTTTCCGGGATCGATCCCAGGGCGGACTCTTCGGGGATGCGGTGGAAGAGATTGACTGGAGTGTCGGTCGAATTTTAGGCGCCCTGAAAGCCGGCGGACAGGCAGACAATACCCTGATCATAATCACCAGCGATAACGGCCCCTGGTATGAAGGAAGTCCCGGTCCTTTCAGAGGCCGAAAGGGGCAGAGCTATGAAGGGGGTCATCGGGTGCCGTTCATAGCCCGCTGGCCGGGACATATCCCCCCCGGCCGAACCTGTCATGAACCGGCCATGAATATCGATCTTTTTCCCACTTGCCTGTCCCTGGCCGGGTTGTCTCTCCCGTCCGATCGTCTTATCGACGGGCGGGATATTACCGCCTTGCTGACTCAACCCAATGTCAGGTCGCCCCACGAATCCTTATATTTCTACCATCATGGTCAACTGGAGGGAATTAGGACCGGAAACTGGAAATATTTCCGCTCTCTCAATCATTATGTCTGGCCCATGCCGGTCAACAAAAAACTCGGCACCCTCACCAATCACACCAACGGACCACTGCCCCTTTTATTCAACCTGGAAACCGATCCCGGTGAAGCCTATAACCTCCTGACCCGGCACCCTGAACTGGGCAAAAAACTGGCCGATAAGATGGTCCAATGGGAACGAAAAATGGCGGAAAATCCCTTT
Source organism: uncultured Thermodesulfobacteriota bacterium (assembly GCA_964627515.1). Lineage (GTDB taxonomy): Bacteria > Desulfobacterota > RBG-13-43-22 > RBG-13-43-22 > RBG-13-43-22 > RBG-13-43-22. The sequence goes on from CAZVHO010000006.1 coordinate 67,851, forward strand.
GGATCGATTAAATGAACACGAGTTATTTTTATAAAAGTCGGCCATGAATGATGGATGCCCATAGACTCCAAAACCAGAAAACCCTGAACCATATCCTGGTCAAACCTGCCGGGCCTGACTGTAATATGAGCTGCCGCTATTGTTTCTACAGCGGGAAAAAAGAGCTCTTTGCCCCATCGGACACCCACCGCATGGAGGAAACGGTTTTGGAAGCGGTAATCAGGGATCTGATGCAGCAGGGACCAAGAGAGGTTTCCATCAGTTGGCAGGGCGGTGAGCCCACTCTCATGGGGTTACCCTTTTTCAGGAAAGCCATGGAGTTTGAGAAGCAATACGGTCAGGGGAAGGTGGCGGCCAACGGGCTTCAGACCAACGGGCTCCTGATCGACAGAGAGTGGACGGCCTTTTTGAAAGAGTACCATTTTCTGGTGGGTCTATCTTTGGACGGACCCGAACCCATCCATGATCATTACCGGCGGTTGAGAGGAGGACAGGGATCCTTTCGCCAGGTATGCGAGGCGGCCAAGCGGATGCTGGACGTGGGCGTGGAGGTGAATGCCCTCTCGGTGGTCAATGACTATTCCGTCCATTTTCCGGAAGAGATCTACGGATTTATTAAATCCCTGGGTCTTTCTTACATGCAGTTTATTCCCTGCTTTGAACACGGCCCCGATCACCCCCGGCAGCCGGCCCGATTTTCCGTCTCTTCCGGGCCCTATGGGACCTTTCTCTGTCGGCTGTTTGATTTATGGTTATCGGATTTTGCAGATGGCCGCCCTGCCACCTCCATTCGGTTTTTTGAATCCCTCTTGTTCAGCTATGCCGGAATGAGACCCCTGGAATGCACCCTCCTCTCCGAGTGTGGCACTTACCTGGTGGTGGAACATGACGGCCAGGTCTTCTGCTGCGATTTTTTCGTTTCCCCTGAGCATCGACTCGGGACCATCCGGGAAAGTCGTCTGGGGGACCTGATGAATTCGGAAAAGCAAAATGCCTTCAGTCGCCTCAAATCGACGCTGCCTGGGGAATGCCGGCAATGCCGGTGGCTATGGTTGTGCCGCGGTGGCTGTGTTAAAGACCGACTGCGAGGTCCGGATCCGATAGGACTCAACCATTTCTGTGAGGCCTATAAGACGTTTTTCTCCTACGCCGATGCCCATTTTAAAAAACTGGTAGCGGACTGGTGGAAAAAGCAGCCAATCCGGGATGAAAAGGCCGACCCGGCCAGGAGAAAGATGGGACGTAATGCTCCCTGCCCCTGCGGCAGCGGTCGAAAATACAAAAAATGCTGCGGTTTTTCGTCCGGATAATCCTCCTGCTGGCTTCGTCCCCACGGCCCTTCTCGGTGATTGACAATTCGGCTGGTCAAAGCCCTTCTCCCCCACCCTATTTTTCTAAATAATAATCCTGTTTCCATTGACACGCGAAGTCGTTTGTTTTATTCTTTCGCCACGAATCAGGAAGATCTTATTATAATTCGAATTAATTTGACATCAATAACTATCTTTTGAAGAGGGAAGGGAATCCGGAGGATTAGATGGTAGTCGACACAAACCATGAAGAAAAAATCATCCGCAGTATCTGCAGCAGCCACTGCGGCGGCACCTGTGAGATGAAAGTACATGTAAGAGGAAACCGGATCGTACGGATAGAGCCCGATGACGGAGAGAATAGACCTCGTTTATGTGCACGGGGACACGCCTACCGTCAACGGGTCTATGCCCCCGACCGGCTTCTTTACCCGCTCAAACGGACGGGAGTTAGAGGTGCCGGCGAGTTTACCAGGATTTCCTGGGACGAAGCCCTGGAAACCATAGCCGGGGAAATGAATCGGATCAAGGCCAGGTACGGCAATGCCGCTATACTCCACTTCTGTTCCATGTGCGATCCCCATACCCTGCATCATGTGGGGGCTTTTCATCGGCTGCTCTGCCAATTCGGAGGGTATACCGCTCCCTGGGGTTTCATCTCCCATGAAGGCGCCACCTTTTCCGCCGGTGTGACTTACGGGTTGCGGCGCAAATTTTCCCAGACGGAACACGCGCCTGAAGAATATCTGAATTCACGACTCATCATCATGTGGGGCTGGAACCCGGTGACCACTGAACAGGGGACCAATGTTTCTTTAATTCTGGCCCGGGCCAAGGAAGGGGGTTCTAAAATTATCTGCGTGGATCCCCGATATACGGACTCGGCGGCCACTTTTGCCGACCAGTGGATTCCCATACGACCGGGCACCGACGCGGCCGTCCTGATTGCCATGGCTTATGTCATCATCACTGAAAAGCTACAGGACCAGGACTTCATCGAGGCCTATACCGTAGGGTTTGAACCCTTCAAAGACTATGTACTGGGCCTCGAAGACGGCCTGGCCAAGACCCCGGAATGGGCCGAGACCATCAGCGCCATCCCGGCAACGACAATCACCGACCTGGCCCGCGCCTATGCCGGTAACAAACCGGCGGCCCTGGTTACCAGCATTTCCGCCGGACGTACGGCCTACGGCGAGCAGTATCATCGGGCCGCGGCCGCCCTTGAGGCCATTACGGGCAACTGGCTGTTCCAGAACTGGCAATCGACCCCCTCCAGTAGCCCAAAACTCAACCCTCATATCTCCAGCCCGCCGAATCAGGTGGAAATCGGGGCGCCGCCGCGCCGGAATGCTCTCCCTTACCGCGGTGCGAGTGTCAACTCCAGTGCCCGGGTCAATGTGAGTCTGTTTGCCGATGCCATCCTGAAAGGTAAAGCCGGCGGTTATCCGAATGACTATAAGATGGTTTGGCTGTCCAATACCAATTACCTCAATCAACTCGGGGAGGTCAACAAGACCGTCAGGGCTTTTCAACAATTGGAATTCATTCTGGTCACCGAGCAGTTTATGACGGCCACGGCCAAACTGGCCGATATTGTTTTACCGGTCTGTACCTTCCTGGAACGAAATGATATCCTGGCACCCAGGGGGAGCGGCATTTATGCTATCCTGAACAAAGCCATTGAACCCCTGGGGGAATCCAAATCGCAGATGGAAATCTGCGGGGCCCTGGCCTTGAAACTCGGTATTTCCGACTACGGAGATAAACCGGATGAGGAGATGGTCAAGAACATCGTAACAAAACTATCTGAAGAAATGGACTTACCGGACTATGATTCCCTGAGAAAACAAGGCTTCACCAAGGCCAAGCCCCATAAACCGGAAGGGGCCGGCCGGCCGGAAAGCGAAAAACCGCACCCGCTTCCATTCCGTACGCCATCGGGGAAAATAGAAATCCGCTCTGAAATAGCAGCCAGGATAAACGATCCTTTGATTCCGGCCATTCCTACCTATATGGAGACCTGGGAGAGTCTGAATGATCCGCTGGCCGGGAAATATCCCCTGCAGCTCATTACCCCCCATTTGAAACGGCGGGCTCACAGCCAGTTCGATAATCTGCCGTGGCTCCGGGAGCTGCAAACCCAGGCGATTACGGTCAATACCGTCGACGCCGATTCCCGAGGGATCCGGTCGGGAGATCTGGTCCGGGTTTTCAACGATCGGGGTGAGGTCAGGATTCCCGCCAAGGTGACCGAGAGGATTATGCCCGGGGTGGTCGCCCTTCCTCAGGGCGCCTGGTATAGTCCCGATGAAAACGGAATCGACTATGGGGGCTGTGCCAATGTCCTGACCAAAAACCAAATTTCACCGGGTGGCGCCTTCACTCCCCATACGGCCCTGGTGCAAATAGAAAAGGTGGGCCAATAAGCTATGCAATACGGAATATATATCAATGAAAATCGGTGTATGGGCTGTTTCGCCTGTGTCGTGGCCTGCAAGGACTGGCATGATGTTCCCGCCGGACCGGCGAGCTTTCTCAGGGTGAAAACTATCGAAAAAGGTAAGTATCCGGATCTGTTTGTGGCTTTTCTGCCGGTGACCTGCAATCATTGTCTCAACCCGGCCTGTGTTGCAGTCTGCCCGGTGGAGGCCATTAGCAAACGGCAGGAAGACGGTATTGTGACCGTGGACAGAGAAGCCTGCCTGGGCAAGGATCAATGCGGTCTGTGTCTCCAGGCCTGTCCTTATGACGCCCCGCAATTCGGGGAGGAAGCCAATGCCCGAATGCAGAAGTGTGACTTGTGCCTGGACCGGTTGGCCGAGGGAAAGAAACCGATATGTGTTATGAGTTGCCCCATGCAGGTCATAGACATCGGTCCCTTGGATGAGTTGCGGACACAATACGGCGATGTCCGGGAAACGGAGAGTTTCACCTACTCTGAAGAACTCGTCCCCTCGGTACTATTCAAACCCAAGAGGGATGAAAGGAATCTTGCCATACGGAAGATTGAAGTTACTCCAAGGGCCGGAACTGCGGGTTAGCAGCCAGGGAGTTTTCTCCATTCATTCCGGTCTGTGACAAGACAGCAAAAATGGGTCGGATGGATGAAAAACTCTTTTGGAGGAGATATCATGACCGAAAAAAATACAGAACTCTCGTCCCATTGCATCTTCTTCATCAAGCAGCCCATTCTGGATGTCAATCGGAGTATTTGGGGATACGAACTGCAGGGCGGGGAATTAAAGGATGGAATCTATGAGGTCTTTCCCCAGCAGGATAGCGCCTCCGGCCTGTCTTCCAGCACTTATCTGGGCCTGCAGGAGGCCATGGAACGGGGTAAGCAGATCATGGTCGGTTTTGACGAGGCCGGCATCCTGACCGGGATACCCCACGCCCTGCCGCCCGCCAGCGGGGTGGTGCGGGTGCTCCCCGGCGAAACTTACGACCCCGGACTGGCACCTGCTCTGGAGAGGCTGCGAAACGATGGCTATCAAACCGCTCTGGAATTCATACCCGGAAGATCCATCCCGGATGAGCTATACAGTCTGGCCGATATCGTCTCCATTGATCTCTCCCTGGGAAAGCCGGATCAATCCTGGTTGGTTCGAAAAACACCCCGTCCCCCCAGGATGCTGGCCCGGGGTGTCAAGACCCAGGACCAATTCCAATCGGCCAGGGACCTGGGCTTTGCCTTGTTTCAAGGTCCCTTCTTCAAAGAGCCGGAGTATGTGCGGAATCGCCAGCTCGGCTCCAACGAGGTGGCCCGGTTGAACCTGTTGCGTCTTCTTGAAGCCGAAGACGCGGATGTCAATGTCCTGGCCGGGGCCATTCGCTCCGACGTCTCCGTCAGCTTCCGTCTCCTCTCCTACCTGAACAGCGCCTGGTTCGGTCGGAAGCAAAATATCCAATCCATCGATCAGGCCATCATGCTTCTCGGATGGACCAAGCTCAGAAGCTGGCTGCGCGCCTTACTCTTCGTCGACTTGGCCGGGAAGGAAGAGGTCCCCCAGGAGTTGGCTGTCCTTTCCCTGAATCGCGGAAAATTCCTTGAATTGCTGGCCATGAAGGTCGATTATTGGGGATTTAATCCGAATACCCTGTTCCTCCTGGGCTTATTTTCCCTGATGGATTCCATTTTGGGGATGCCCATGGAAAAGGTGGTGGAGTTGCTGCCACTGGAGGCCAAGCTCAAGGCGGCCCTTCGTCGCGACCCCAACAATGAGTACCGTCCTCTCTTCGAATTATTGGAGTCATTGGAGGATGGCGATTGGTCGGCCCTCGAAATTTTGACTCAGAAGCTCTTTCTGGACCTTAACCTCATCAAAGAAAACTTTGCCCAAGCCCGGGACTGGGCCGGTAGTTTTTTTACTCAGGCGGAGTAATGTTTAATATACTACGATTTCCCTAAAGGCTGAACCCCCCAAATCTCCCGGACATACTCCATGACGGCCCGATCGCTGGAAAACTTACCCATACAGGCCGTGTTGAGGATGGCCCGGCGGGTCCATTCGTCGGGGTTTCCGAAAAGTTCGTCTACCTGTCCCTGGGTATCGATATAGCTTCGATAGTCTGCCAAAACTAAAAAGTAGTCCCCATCCCTCAGAAGGGCATCCACCAGAGGAGCGAAAAGGGAAGCCTGGCCGGGCGAGAAATATCCCGAGGCGATCTGTTCGATGGCCTGTTTGAGTTCCGGGTCCCTTTGGTAATAGTGCCACGGGCTATATCCATCTTGCCGCAACCGGTCCACTTCCTCAGACCTTAAACCGAAAAGAAAAAAATTCTCAGGCCCCACCTCTTCCCTCATCTCCACATTGGCGCCGTCCAGGGTTCCTATGGTCAACGCCCCGTTGAGCGCGAACTTCATGTTGCCCGTGCCCGAGGCCTCCATACCGGCAGTGGATATCTGTTCCGAGAGGTCGGCCGCCGGAATAACCTTCTCAGCCTGAGAGATGCAGTAATTCGGCAGGAAGAGCAGCCGAAGCCGGCCTTGGACATCGGGATCATTATTAACCACCTCGGCTACGGAATTGAAAAGTTTGATTATGAGCTTGGCCCGATAATAGCCGGGCGCCGCCTTCCCGCCCATCAAAACCGTACGGGGCGTGGAAGGCGCCTGGGGGTTTTCTTTGACGCGGTTGTAACGGGTAATCACGTGCAGGATGTTCAGGAGTTGGCGCTTATATTCATGCATCCGCTTAAACTGGCAGTCGAACAGGGTTCGAGGGTTGATGCCCAGCCCCATCTTGCGCAACACATAGCGGGCCAGCCGTTTTTTATTCTCGAGTTTGGCCTCGAAAAAAGCCCGGCGAAATTGCGGGTCTTCGGCCAAAGGAATCAGTTTTCTGAGTTGACTCAGATCACAGACCCAGTCCGAACCGATGGTGTCGGTAATGAGCCCCGAAAGGGCGGGATTGGTCTGGAGGAGCCAACGCCGGGGGGTGACGCCGTTGGTGATGTTTTTAAATTTCCCGGGATAAAATTCGTGAAAATCCCGGAATAGAACGTCTTTGAGAATTTGGGTGTGCAAGGCGGCCACCCCGTTGACCGAATGACTGCCCACGATGGCCAGATGGGCCATCCGTACCCGGCGCTCCGGCCCCTCTTCGATGAGGGACAGTCGGGCCAGGATTTCTTGATCACCCGAATACCTGGCGGCCACCTCCTGCAAAAAGCGATGATTGATTTCGTAGATGATTTCCAGATGCCTGGGCAACAGACGTCCGATCAGATCAACCGGCCAGGTCTCCAGGGCTTCGGGCAAGACGGTGTGGTTGGTATAGGCGAAGGTCTTGCTGCTGATATCCCAGGCTTGATTCCAACCCAACTTTTCCTCATCCAGCAGGAGCCGCATCAGTTCAGCGATGGCGATGGCCGGGTGGGTGTCATTCAATTGCACAGCCGCGTAGTCGGCCAGGCCGGCCAGGGACCCGTGCTGCTTTTTATGACGACGCATGATGTCCTGGAAAGTGGCGGCCACCAGAAAATACTGCTGTTTTAAACGGAGTTCCTTGCCTTGTTCCGGCTGATCGTTGGGGTAAAGGACCTTGGAGATGTTCTCACTCATAACCTTGTCGTGCATGGCCCCGGCATAATCTCCCCGGTTGAAGACACTCAAATTGAAATCACGGCTCGATTGGGCAGCCCACAACCGCATATTGGTAACGTGGTCGCCGCCATAACCGGGGATCAGGATATCACAAGGTACGGCCATGATGTTCTCGGTGTCCACCCAGCGATAGCACCGGCGCCCCTCGGGATCAAGGGTGGACTCACTTCGGCCGTAGAATTTGACTTCGTAGAGATGCTCGCGCCGGACGATCTCCCAAGGACTACCCTGGCGGCGCCAGTTATCGCAGCTTTCTTCCTGAAAACCGTTGATGATATTCTGGAAAAAAATACCGTAGTCGTAGGCAATACCATAACCGTAACCGGGAATCTTCAGGCTGGCCATGGAGTCCAGATAGCAGGAGGCCAGGCGCCCCAAACCGCCGTTGCCGAGGCCGGCATCCCACTCCACCTCTTCCAGGTCTTCCAGACTCAGTCCCAATTTCTCCAAGACCTGTCGGCAGCCCTGTTCCATTCCCAGATTGGTCAGGTAATTCATCAGAAAACGGCCGGGGAGGAATTCCAGGGAGAGGTAATAAACCCTCTTGACCATTCCGTCGTAGTAGTCTCGCTGCGTGTTCAGCCAGGCCGTGATGAGCCGGTCGCGGATGCTCAGGGCCAATCCATTGAAATAACGAAAGTGACTATGCCCATAAACCTCATTGCCCAGAGTGGAAACAATGTGGCGATGGATATCGTCAGCCAGTGTTTCGAGATCCGGTGGGGGTTTTTTCTTTTGGTCGGTCCGGCATGGAAGATTATCGGTCATGTCAATCCCTTTGTATGGTTTTTTGTGTCTTCAGCAGGCGGCCTTACCGGTCTATGCGATCTCCGGAAAGGGCATAAGGTCATGGTCCGGTATTTCGGCTTTATAATAATATTTCTCGGGAATTTCGTCAAAAGAAAATCAGAAGGGCGAACCCATCAAATCTTCATTGGTCGTAAAATAGAGGGGGTTGCCTTGGGCCGATGCTTTCCCCATCCGTTTCTATCGTTCTACCAAGGGCGCTCGCTTCCATATCAGCCCCTTCGGATGGTCCGCCCCTTTCAGGACTTCTCGTAAGCCTGACGAGTCCGCAAAACTTGACCTTTCCCTTTTTTGTAATTACTATACTTAAAAAGCTTTTATTCTACAACGAACAGTTTTTAAACAATCGGGATTCGAATGGAAACTCAAAGTCTCAAGCCCAAAAATGATATTTTAAATAAGATACGCCAGCGTAGCGATCTCCCCAGCCTGGCCGAAACCATCGGATTTTTCAGGAACCTAAAGGAAATAGAAGAACAAAACGTTACCGAAATTGCCAATATCATACTGAAGGATTATGGTCTGACCTTAAAACTGCTAAAGGTGGTTAATAGTGTTCATTATCTGCAGTTTGGTGAAGTGACGACCATATCTCGGGCAATTTTTCTGCTGGGTATAGATTATATAAAAAATATTGCCCTCACCCTGATGATTTTTGACCATTTCCTAAAAAACAGTTCTTATCCGGAAATAGTCAACACGCTCGGTCAGGCCTTTTGGGGTGGAATTTTTGCCCAGAAAATCATCCATGATTTAAACTTTATAGAAGATGAAGAAGCTTTTATCTGTACCCTCCTCCATCCCCTGGGGAAGATATTGGTGACTTTTTCCCTGCCTGAGAAAATCGCCGAGATCAGGAGATTTAGCGCCGAGGAAGATATTACGGAAGATATGGCCGCGTCCGAAGTTCTCGGAATTTCCTTTGAAGAATTAGGGATGACCATGGCTACGGAATGGAATTTCCCGCAGAAAATTGTGCAAAGTATGCGTAATATCAACCGCTCTGATCTTGTCGTCGATCCGCAAGAATCCGAGAAGCTCAGTATGGTTGCCACCCTTTCGACGGAAATATCCAATACCTTGGCCACCGATCTTGAGAAAAAATTAAAGACCGATAAAATAAATAGACTGCTCGATGGTTATAAAAGACATATCAAGGTGCAGGATGTAAAATTGGATAGCCTGATAGCGAGCACCTCCCAGAACTTCTATCAATTAGCCGAAGAGTTGAACCTGGATCTAAACGAAACCCCTTTAAGCAAACAATTAGAAGAATGGGCGGGTCAGGAAGGCCCAACCATCTCGGACGCTGAAGTCCTGGAATTCAAAACCGATGCGCTTAAACCCATCGATGCTTTTTTTAAAAAAGAAGACCGGGAAGACGTCGAATCAATTTTTTCCAAGGGTATCCAGGAAATCAACATTTCCATGCTTCGACCTTTCGCCCTGAACGATATTATAACCATAGCCCTGGAAACGATCTATCGGGGAATGAAAAGATTCAAGATTGAAAGAGCCCTTTTTTTCGTTAAAGATACGGTAGAGCCGGTCATGAAATTACGATTCGGGTTCGGAGATAACATCGAAATGATCAAGAAATGGTTTGTTATCGGACTGGCAGGATCCAACGATATCTTCAACCTGGCCGTTTCCAAGAGCAGCGACATTATCATACAGGATATTCATTCCCCGCAAATCAAGAAGTTTGTCCCAGCCTGGTATCGAAAGAATGTGCATTCCTCTTTTTATATGATCCTGTTACCGATTTCCATCCAATCCAAAAATATCGGACTGATCTGTCTCGAAGGCCTTCAGGATGGATTACAGGATATGTCGAAGGAATATCTTAATTACATGAGAATCCTGCGTGACCAGATTATGCTGGCCATCAAGCAATTGGCCTCTGAGAAGTAAACCGCTCCTTTCCTACCGAGGGCGCCATTTCATGTAACGTTTATTTTCCTCGACCATCTCCCACTGGCGCGAATCGATGATCTTCGTTCTGGCCTCGTCTCTGCTCTGATGACCGTTATCAATAAAAAGGAATCCGCTTCTTTTCGAAATCCTGTTCAAATCCCTTAGGAGTCCACCGGGATCGCTCACCATATGAAACATATCCAGTGCATAAATGATATCGGCTATCCCCCCATCCAGGGAGCACTTGTTGCGGTCTGTCAGCACCCCGGTCACATTGGTCAGCCGTTCCCTGGCGGCCCGTTTCGTCACGGCCCTGATGGCCAGTTCATGGATATCGAGGGCGAATACCCGTCCCTGCGGTCCCACCAATTCGGAGGCGCGCTTGAGGTATGATCCCGGACCGCAGCCATAATCGACAATGGTCTGTCCGGGTTCTATACCGAACTCATCCAGCAGAGAGGATACCGAGACGAATCCGTCCCTGATATCGAACACCAGTTTCATCATCTGAAAAGCAAAACCGGGCATCCTGTCCATGCCCTTGCCGCTGATTGTCAATCTCACGAGGACCTCCTGTTTATAGTGTTTATTTGCTATACACTCAGTTGAAAAAAAGTCATTTCCTTCTTTTCAGAAACTGCTCCAGTATGGTAAGAAACTCATCAAGAAATCGAATCCGCTCCTCCGGGAGACCCATGAAATAGTCTCGAAAACCGCCATCCATGGTCTCGTGCCAATGCAGGTGGGCGAAAAAGGCTACCCGGCCTTTGGTGGAGAGATGCACGGTCATCCGCGACGTATTGGCTGGATCGGTTTCTTTAACAATGATTTCTTTGCCTTCAAGCCTTTTCAGCGTTTGCGATACCGCACCCTTTGTTATGCCCAACCGCTTGGCCAGAGCGGTCACGCTGAGACCATCGTTCTGTCCTACCACCTCAATTATATGGATTTCAGCACCGGACAGGTCTTCTTCGGTTCCGAATCGGCGAGGCTGTTTGTCCAACTGCTCCCAGAGTTTGGCCACCCGTCCGAATTTTCCAACCAATGAAAAACGTGATGGATTCGATTTGTTCATGATTAATAAGTGTATATTGACTAAACACTTAGGTCAAGCAAAAAATGGAGAAAAAAAGGGAAAGCCTCGATAACTTCATAAAATAACTGAATCTAATGGATGTCCCCCATTTCTCACGATCTGCCCTCCTCCACTCAGACCGTATACCGCTATGAGCCGAATCTGTGAACCACACGGGCCTGGGCCTTGGAAACCGAAGCCGGGGAAATGAATCGGATCAAAGCCGCCTGCGGCAATGCCGCTATTCTCCACTTCTGTTCCCTCTGCGATCCCCATACCCTGCATCATGTGTTTCGGTCTGCCTGGAGGAGGCCATTACCAATGGGCTGGAAGATGCAAAGGTCGTTATTTATTGAATCTCCCATTCCAGTGGTGGGTCATCGATTCCGGCATGCAAAGAAATAGTCAATCCATCCATCTGCCAGAGATAAACCAAGCCGGTATTCGAGTTCTGCCAGAGGATATCCGACTTGCCGTCTCCGTCTAAATCACCAACCTCCTTGACCTCCCAGTCCAGATCCCCGACTGGTGCCGGTGAACCCTGAAGAGTAACAGTAATT
>CAZVHO010000006.1:79728-85091 GCA_964627515.1 uncultured Thermodesulfobacteriota bacterium
ATCCGTAGTCGTCCCGTCTCCTAACTGGCCATTGTTGTTATTTCCCCAGGCCCAAAGGGTCCCATCCGCCTTCAGACCGAGTGTATGATAATCTCCGGCGGCCACGGAAACCCATTTATTGTCCGTCCCGACCTGGACTGGAGTTAGGCTATTAATCATCCCGGCCCCTAACTGGCCATAGTTGTTATATCCCCAGGCCCAAAGGGTCCCATCTGCTTTCAGACCGATCGTATGATAGTATCCGGCGGCCATGGAAACGCATTTTGAAAGATTTGTCCAAATCAGGACTGGGGCATGCCTCTCCGTGGTCGTCCCGTCCCCTAACTGGCCACGGGCGTTAAATCCCCAGGCCCAAAGGGTCCCATCCGCTTTCAGACCGATGGTATGTCCGTATCCGGTGGCCATAGAAACCCAGTTGTTGGCCGTCCCGACCTGGACCGGAGAATAAATATCTGCAGTCGTCTCGATCCCTAACTGGCCATGGCTGCTATCTCCCCAGCCCCAAAGAGTCCCATCCGCTTTCAGACCAATGGTATAAAAATAGCCTCCGGCCGCCACCGAAACCCATTTATTGTCCGTCCCGATCCGGACCGGAGTATGCCTATTCACAGACGTCCCGTCCCCTAACTGACCATAGAAGTTAGATCCCCAGGCCCAAAGGGTGCCATCCGCTTTCAAACCGAGGACATGATCGTCTCCGACCGCAACCGAATCCCAGTTGTTGTCTATCCCTATCTGGACCGGGGTATGGCTATCCGTTGTCGTCCCGTCTCCTAACTGGCCATAGTTGTTATATCCCCAGGCCCATAACGTCCCATCCGCTTTCAGACCAATGGTATGTGCGTATCCGGCGGCCATGGAAACCCAGTTGTTGGCCGTCCCGACCTGGACCGGAGTATAAATATCTGCGGTCGTCCCAATCCCTAACTGGCCATGGCTGTTTTCTCCCCAGGCCCAAAGGGTCCCATCTGCTTTCAGGCCGATGGTATGACGGACTCCGGCCGCCACCGAAACCCATTTATTGTCTCCCCCCACCTGGACCGGGGTATGTCTCTCGGTGGTCGTCCCGTCCCCTAACTGGCCATGGCTGTTATCTCCCCAAGCCCAAAGGGTCCCATCCGTTTTCAGGCCGATCGTATGAAAGGCACCGGCGGCTACGGAAACCCAGGTATTGTCCGTCCCCACCTGGACCGGAGTATGGCGTTCTATAGTCGTCCCGTCCCCTAACTGCCCATAACCGTTATATCCCATGGCCCAAAGGGTTCCATCCGCTTTCAAAACTATGCTGTGAATGTTACCGGCCACGATTTTTGGGCCGGCGGCGGAGGGTTGTCCCAAATCCGCTGCCGGAGATTGATTTGCAAAAAAAGAGAGAATAAAAATAATCAGACTTAATGATTTCCCGATTTTTCCGATTTTCATTGCTTTCCTTTCAACAGGGAGAAAATCAATTATCCATAATTGGCGACGCAAAGCGTTGACGATTCCAGGTGAAAAAATTTCCAAAGATCCGGCAAAAAAAAACAAAACCCCACTTCTCTATGGAAATGGGGTTTTCAGTCATCCTTTAATCATAAGATATCCCTTTGGGGGTCAGATAAAGGTTGATGGACTTGTCTGACGTCCATCAACAGGCCCCGCCTCGGCGGGGTTTAGCCCCAGCCGGGGGTAAGGATGGAACCACTCAAATTCACTTCAAATGGCGGGATTTCCCGCCTCGCAAAAAGGCGTTTTTTGGGTATTTACAAGGTTATAATAAAAATTTGATTATTCTGACATGCTTTTACCATATCAATTCCATACAATCAAGGAATATTTTCAATAGATTCAAGGCTAAATCCTGATCGCTGACTGCTGGAAACCTCGGAGAAAATCGGGTCGGCCAAAAATGCATAGCTCTTCATGAATAGCCAGAATCTCCCATAACCTACCTAAAATAATTGAAGCTGCAGTCTATCGAAAGATGTTGGGGAATGGAGTAAATTTTATTATCCAGATGCAAAGTTGAATATACCCATCTATCTTGATGAGGAAGTTCAGGCCGTTGTCGAAAAGGTCGTTAATAAAAATGGGATGGAGATGTCTTCTGTTGTTAATGGCTTGTTTCGTGATGATATGAAACTTGCCGCGGCTATCGAGTAGGAATTTATGACACTATTAACTTACCACTTGGCGTAATGCTCTTCCGTAAAGCCGGAAACGTTTTGCAGGTCCCAGACCTGAGATCCATCCCCTAAGGTCCCTTCAAACGAGCCAAAGGGCTGGTGAAACTTACTGACGATGAGGCCGGCATGAATATTGGCCGAACGCTTGCCGGCCGGCAGAAATTTAAGCCGGACCCGACCGTCGTTCGATTCGATGTGCCAAGGTGTGAGGAGGTCCAGATCATCGTACCGGAAATCCACGGCACCCGTCTTGACCGGACGGCCGTTAACCCAGAAAACGTTCTCCGTATATCCCGTTTCGTTGACCCCCTGGACAAGGTTAAAACCGATGCGGTTCCCTTCCTTGTCCATACCGCCCCCTGAGGCCCAGTTCCAGAACGTCTGGCGGGCAAGAAAGCCCAGTGTGTAGTCCCGGATACCGAAAGAGTGCTCCGGCCGGATATCCCAGGACATGCCCTTATGGCCTATAGTCCCCCGGACCGGGAGGCCGGCTTCCTTGTGGGTGTAGTTAAAGCCTTTCAGACCCACCCGGGTCAGGCAAACAAGGGGTTCCCGGTATGTATCAAAAGAAAGATGGATGGCAAGCTCTCCCTTGATATTCCCCTCCACGGTGAGGATTTCGGAATCACTCGTCATACGGACTGTTGTTTTCCCGCTCTCGAAAAGAATTTCACCTTTCGACGAAGTGCCCTCGAAGATCGCGGCGCCCCCGCCGGGAGTGAGAATGGTATACTCGCTGGTTCGGGCAGTCCGGCGATCAAAGAGATAGGCGAAGAGATTACAGATATAGCCGAGGCGGATGACGGCTATGCCGAAGATGAGGTCGTCGTTGCAGACCCCGAGGTATTGCCATCGTTTGATCCGGTACTTTAAAATCCAGCTTTTAGTGAGAGAAGCACAATCCTTCCGGCCGTAAGGACGAAAATCCTCCAGATTCAGATTGGTCAGCGGCCGACCATAGATGCCGAACCGGGGCCGCCCATCCATACCGATAAGGGAGTTTTCATTGGCACTATTCATCGTTTTTGACTCCGATGTTTTCACGATTCGTTCTCGAAAAATGGTTTACCTGATCTTGCTGATACGAACCTTATAGGCCTGATTGATCTTTTCAATTAGCCTGATCTCAAAACCGTTTTCCCGGTCAATAAAAAGCCCCTTTCCCGGCAGGTTGAAGGCGGCACCTTGGAGATATGGAATGGCCGGGTCGGCATTCATCAGTTTGAGCGGAGATTTCCCGAACCTGCATTCTTCAATGCCGTCATCTGCAACCATGATCAGAACACCTTCGCCGGGAAGATGGGGATCAAAACCCCCAAGGGGTTGTCGGTTTTCAATGAGATAGTACTTCGAATCCGTAATCGGGATTTTTATCACCAACGTTGTTGATGATCCATCCTCAAGAGGGCCGAGCAGAATTTCGTTGTTTTGCTTTGGATCGGTTATCCGTATCTTTTCCGGTCTGATCCAGCCGAGTCGCAATTTCGTCCATGAGGATAAACCGGGGGGTGGAAGATGTCTTTTGTAAAAATGGCAGGAAAGAGGATCCCAGAAACCCATGTTGATGAACGCCTTTGCCGCACCGGTATCCAATGTGGGATGATTGGCCTGAATGTCATGGTCGTAAAGGCAGGGGACAACCCTCTTACCATCTTGTACGCCTCCCCAGACATGGGCTATATCATGAAAAAGCGTCCCGAGGTGTGCCTGATAAGTGAAGAGGGCCACGCCGCCGGGAAGAATCTGTCCGCTTTTGGTCCTGAAGACCACCTCCTGTTTCCATCCAAGCATCCCCGGATAGCCACAGAGCCCGACCATTCCGTATTCCTTAAACGAGGCGCCGAGAAATAGGACCACAAAGGAATACCGCGAAAAATCATTCTTTTCATCCGCAGCATCAAGGGCATCCTGGATGAGCTTAACGACCCGCGATCGGTCGACCTTAAAATTGGCCGGCGAGATGGCGTAACGACTGATGGAATCAGGAAGCCGGAGCCATCCCGTGATATCGACTTCCATACACACCTTCCCGTAGGACATCTCTTGGACGTAGGCATCAAGCTTCTTGAATTGATGGCGAACAAAAGTTTCTTCCACCGGAGGGATGATATGGGGAAACTCGACCAGGATGACCAACCCTTTTCTTTTTTCGCAAACGGTTCCCTCCTGCTCCCGCAATTGGGCAATCCCGGTCGAACACCAGAGCCCAATAAAAACGGCCAGAAGGATCCCTGCCTTAATCGTATCAAAAAGAATTTGGGCGCCAAACATGTCCTGCCAGAATTTAAGGGTGGCCCTTATGTCCGAAGCAAAGACGTGAACGTGATGCAACCGCACCTTAAAGGATCGGTTCGATGAGGACATAGGGTTTTGGCTCTCTTTCAGTAATGATAGGGAATGGATAGTTTTTCGAAAACCTCGATAATGATTTGCAGTAATTCAAACAGTTCCATGGGACAGCCTTTTAGCCACTTCCTGTGAAATTTGCTTATCATCCCATTCCGGATGGGTGCTTTTTAGATGAGCCATTAACATCTTCCGGGCCGATGTCCACATTTTAAACCCAATTTGAATCCTTTCGGCTGAAGTTTTTTGCCGCAGAATTTCAGCCATGGCATCATCTACTACTTCAATTTGCCCCGGATCGAGTCTATATTTTGTTTCTTCCGGTTCTTTCATAGGGCACGTCGGATGGACTGAGGAGCAGGCCGGTAATTTTAACAGACGTTTTCGACTCGTTGCTCTAATTGCTCTTTGATCCAGGCATTGATGCTCTCCCCGGACTTTTTGGCGGCAACGTAGATTTTTCGATGCAGATCAGGCGGGATTCTCAACAAGAATTTCCCGGTGAAAGGTTTTTCCGGCGGTTGGCCAAGTTTAACGCAATATTTGAGATAGTCTTCGACGGAATCCCGGAAGGCCCCTTTGATCTCTTTAACGGTTTTCCCCTGGAAAGTAATAACGTCGCGTGTATTGATGACTTCACCATGAAATATTTCCGCTTCTTCATCAAACTCCACATGACCCATATAGCCTTTATATTCCATCATAGTTTTACTCCTGATTCCCCCAAAAATTTGCGCACGGATTTTATCGTGCCCCGGTCGGTCTCCTTTTGTGGATGAGGACGATGAAACGTCGCTCGAATCCCGTTCAGAAAAAAACGGACGCGGGAACCGCTCCCTTCATCCCTTTCCG
>CAZVHO010000007.1:0-11288 GCA_964627515.1 uncultured Thermodesulfobacteriota bacterium
GCCCCGACGGATAGAATAAACACCCGGAATAAAGTAAAGGGCTCTCCATAGATGATCACCGAACCCTGTAAAAAATCAGGTTTTTCCACCGGAATCACCCCCGGCCCCCAAATAATCTTAACCGTTTCATCCAAAATAAATATCAGTCCGAAGGTAAGAAGCAGTTGAAACAGTTCATTCCCGTAAAGACGTCTGATTAGAAAGAACTCAATGAGAGCCCCTAAAATTCCAATAATCACACCGCTAATAATGAGCGCCCAGGAAAAGCTGGAAAGGGCACTGGTTAAAAAAAACCCCAGGTAGGCCCCCAACATGATTAAGGATCCGTGAGCGAAATTCAGTACCCGAAGCAAACCGAACACCAGGGAAAACCCCGAGCACAACAAAAAATAGAGCATACCCAGGGACAGGGCGTTGAGTAATAAACTGAGATACAGTTCTGGGGAAAACATGTGTCAGACTCCTAAATACTTGGACTGAATTTCTTTATCAGCCTGGATCTCCTCGATCTTTCCGCTGTGGACGATTTTCCCGGTTTCCATAATTAAATAATCGTCACCGATGCTGGTGGAGAACTCGAAATTCTGCTCTACCAGGAGTATGGTCGCCTTCTTTTTTATCTCCATCAGGGCCAGCCGCAGGCTTTCGACCATGATGGGGGCCAAACCCTTCGTGGGCTCATCGATGATCAGGAGCGAGTCTTCATTCACCAGCGTCCGGGCGACGGCCACCATCTGTTTTTCACCACCGCTGAGATTGCCCCCTTTTTTCTTAAGGAGAAACTTCATGGGCGGAAAGATATCCAGGATGAATTCCAATCGCTCCCTGGTTACGTTTTTACCTTTTCTCACGGCCAGGCGCAAATTCTCCTCCACGGTGAGCTGTGAGAACACGTCCCGGCCTTCAGGCACCAGGGAAATTCCCATTCGGGGTATCTCAAAATCGCGCATCTTATGGATGGGCCGGCCTTTGAACTTAATTATTCCGGAGGTGGAAGGGGTTAAGCCCATGATCGTTTTCATGGTGGTTGTTTTGCCCGCTCCGTTTCGACCCAAAAGGACACTCAGCTTCCCCGGTTGAATCGTAAAGCTGACCCCCTCAAGGATATGAAAACCCATTATATGCGTGTGGACGTCCTCCATCTCCAGGATATTCATAGGGAAACCTTTCTACCCAGATAGGCATTTTGGACATCCTGGTTGCTCCGGATTTCCCGGGGAGATCCTTCGGCAATCAGCGAACCGTAATTCAGGACCGCTATATAATCTGACATGTTAAGAACCATGTCTAACTTATGTTCCACCATGATGATGGTCTTCTGCTCCTTTTTTCGAATTCCATTGATAACCTCTACAATCATGGGGACCTCCTCGGCGGAGATGCCGGCGGTGGGTTCGTCCAGAAGCATGAGGTCCGCCTGAGAAGCGAGCTGAATGGCTATTTCCAGTTTTCGTTGATCCGGATGGGTAAGGCTCTGCGCTATGGTGTCTTTCAAATGGCGCATCTGAACCATTTCCAGACAGTAAAGCGCATATTCGGTGAGTTCACGAAATTTTTCAAATTGGATATAGAATTTATATTTATGGTGTGATTTGGCTTGCACGGCCAGGCGCACGTTTTCCAAAACCGAGATAGAGGGAAAAACATTCGTTATTTGAAAACAGCGGGCTATCCCCATCAGTACGCGCTTATATTCTTTGACCTTAGTGATGTCCCGGCCCTTGAAAAAAATGGAGCCGCTGTCCGGTTTGAAGGCGCCGGTGATCAGATTGAAAAATGTGGTTTTGCCGGCGCCGTTGGGACCAATGATGCTGACGAAACTTCCTGTGGGAATATTGAGACTTACCCGATTTACGGCCATTTGCTTTCCGAAGGCCTTTACCAGATCTACTGTTTGCAGGATATATTCTGACTCCATTTACCATTGATCTCCCGGGGCTGAGATTTGAAAGGCGCCCGCAGACTTACCCGAAATCTCAGCGGGCGCCTTTCGTAAAATCTATTTCTTTTTCACACCAATTAGCGGGGGAGTGCACTTTTCAGCGGAAGGCAGGAAGAGCAGCTTAGGTACCGGATAGTCCTTGCCCTCGGCCTTGACCAATTGGATGACCGGTACTCCCTGCATGGTCTGATGGTCCTCGGGTCGAATGCGCATCTTTTCGGTAAGGGTTTTGGGGCCGTAGAACTCAAGCCCCTCCAGGGCGCTGATCAGAGCATCGGGCTCCAGAGAGCCGGCTTTTTTAATGGCCTCCACCATGGCGATACCGGCGGCAAAGCTACTGGCGGACCACAGCTCCGGGGGAGCGTTGAAGCGCTTTTGGTGGTTCTCGATAAACCAATTATTCAACGAATTATTAAAGAGCTCATGATAGTACATGACCGTTCCGACCATACCCACGCCGGCGTCGCCCAGGGACTTGAAAAACTTGATATCGGCGAAATCGGCAGCAATTTTCATCTTTTTGTTTATGCCGAGCTCCACGATCTGCTGGGGCAGTTTGGTGGTGAAGTTGGCACCCACGACCACCAACATCAGGGCATCGACATCAGAATGCTTGATCTTCTGGAGGTAGGAGGTGAAGTCGGTGGAGGTCAGAGGGGCGTAAAGTTCCAAAACGATTTTCCCTCCGTTAAGAGTCAAATCCGTCTTCCAGGCATCGGCGAAATCCCTGCCGCCGGCGTAGTCCGGAGCCAGGATGGCAATTTTTTTACCGACATGGTCCACGACATATTTGGCCCCGGCGAGGGTACCCTGGCGCAAGGATCTACCGATCCGGAAGGTATATTTGTTGAAGTTTTTGCCGGTTATATCATCAGATGAAGCACAACTCACAATATAGGGTTTCTGATATTCCTTGGCTTTGTTCTGAATGGCCAGTGCCACGGCGCTGCTTATAGCACCAGTGATAATATCCACTTTTTCCTCGGTCAACAGCTTGACCGCCTTTTGTACGCCGACCTCCGGCTTGCTGGCGTCATCCTCGATGATTATCTTGATGTCACGACCCAGCACTTTGTTGGTCCCCTTGGTAGCGTAATCCAATCCCAACTGTAAACCTTGAATCTCCTGAGTGCCCCATTCCTGCAAAACGCCCGAACGCGACGTCACGACCCCGATTTTTATGGGCTTGCCGGATGCAACGGCCAACTGGACACCGGTTATCGTCAAGCATACCGACACTAAAACCACCCATAACAGCCTCTTTTTTCCCATCATAGATCCATCCTCCTGTTTTCTGTTTTTATGGAGCTTTTGTAAAAACTATCCCTTGGTTAAGAAAAAATAGGTAAAAAAAGAATACATGAATCAACTGTTACTTATTTATCGGGTAATTTTCCCTTTGTCAAGAAAAAATTCACTTTTCACTTTTTTATTATTTTTTTCGCAGGCTTCAAGCCATAAAGAATAAATTCGATTACATCCCTGATCATGGCATCGGAAATTTTTGTCTGAGGGGCATCGGGCCAGACGATCCACTTCAAAGCGATGAAATGCATATACCCTATAAGGGACCAGGCCAGAAAAGTCGAAGGCAGATTGCGTATCTCCCCTTTTTGTATCCCCTGGTCGAGTCCCCTGATATAGCCCTCAGATATCTTAATGTAGTACCAGAGCGCAACGTCCTGATTGATCATCTCAAATTCAGGGACTATCCTGTAAATCCATTTGTGGTGGTGAATGAAATCAAAACTGGTCAGGATCGCGATGCGCTCGACATCCCTTCTGTCGTCAACCTTCATGACGGCCCGCTGCAAATCCCTTCGTATAAGATGATTAGCGTATTTCACCAGCCCCTCGAGGAGTTCGCTCTTGCTCTCATAATGAATGTAAAAAGTGCCCAAGGCAACGCCGGCTTCGCGGGTTATGTCGGAAATATTGGTGCGATTGACTCCAAACTGCCCAAACATTTTTTCTGCAGCCAGCAGGATCATCTGCCTTGTTTTCTCTCCTTTGGTCAACGGTTCGCCCTCTCCCGGCCTTATGGGATCAGGATTCGGTCTGTTCAGGATATTCCAACCTCTCGGTTTAGACCACCGGGCCGGACCGCTGATGCCATTGATTACCAAATCCCAGATCAAATCGACTATGGTCTCTTTGGAGAATCCTTCCTTTATCTTTTCCTTTCTTAACGGCTGGAAATAGCAAATCCCGATTAACCCATAGGCGACAATATCCGGATCCACCGGTCGAACATTCTCCGAGTGCGCTTCCCTCCTCAGGAAGTCCCGAAAGTACCCTGCTATGAATTCATAATAGGCGATGGTCACCCGGTCGATAAGCTCTGACTCTCCCAATATCCTATGGAAGGCAAAATGATCACGGGTATGGGAGTAAAGGAGACGAATGACCTCTCTCAAGCGGCCCGGGAAGTCTAACCCTTGAAGCTTCAAGGAGGAGGCCTTCTCCGTAAAACGAAACCGGATCAGGTCGTTCATTTCGAGAAACACCTGTTCCTTGTTATTAAAGTATTTATAAAAGGTAGCCAGGGACACCTTGCATCGACGAGTGATTTCTGAAATGGAAGATTTATAATAACCCATTTCTTTAAAAACCTCGTGGGCGGTATCAAGGATAGCGGCCCGGGTGGCCTCTCCTTTGGTTCCGAGAGAGCGTCCGGAACGGGAATTTCGGGGTGATGCTAAGATATCAGGGTTCACGGAAATGTCATGCCTCATTAAATCCCGTTTCCCGGTAATAACCGGTCTTTAAGTAGTCCCATTCAGACATCCTGAACAGAAGTTTGTCGTGATGATTCATGATAAGTTTTCCATTCCTGAGCCCTTCCGTTTTGATGGAGGCCCATTCCATAATTTTCGGATACTTTAATATATACGTCAAGAGGGACGCTGTCAACGGGCCTGCGACATAAAAAAGGGTTTTAAGTATTGCTGATTTTTTGGGTTATATTAAGGGGAAAAAGAGATGAAACGGCAAGGACTTATTATGTTCTCTCCGACGAGAAGGAGGTGGGGTGTACTGATTTCAAATTTTGGATTGCGGAATAAAGGAAATAACAACTTTTTAATAAAACCTCGGAAGGGTTCTTACTGATATGAGAGTTTCTCAGACCTCCTCGTGCTCTCTGTCTTTAGCCCGCTCCCGGAGAAGCTCTTTGGTCACCGGGGTTTCGCTGGCCGGCATGCCCTGGGTACCGCATCATGATCCGCCGTTCAGAAGCTGTCCGTCATTTGTACACGCCGTATTCCCTGGTGAAATCGATCATGGCGTGCACAGTCTCTGCCTTGCCTTCATCCATGGCCGTGCCGAAGGCCATGATATAGCCGCCGCCTCTACCGGCAACATCGATAAGTTCCTGGCAATACGCTTTCACCTGATCGGAGGTGCCGGTTAGTATCATGCCTGAAGGAACGTTTCCGCCGATACAGAGCGTGTCCCCGATGGTTTCCTTGACGGTTGCCATGTCTGTCCGGTCGAATATCCAGAAACAGGAGCCCTTGGGCAGTTCTTTCAGATAGTTGAGCCGCTTGCTGTATGATCCTTCGGCGAATAAATAAGGCACACACCCCTCGGAGGCCAGTCCGAGAATGAGCGCCTTGAGGGAAGGCCAGTAGAACTTGGCGAACTGGGCATCGGACATGAACCCGTCAGCCCCTTTATGCAGGGGGATAAATATCACGGGATTTCCGCTCGCAGAGGCCGCGTTCACACCCTGTTTGATTGCCAGCGGGGTCAGCTTCTCAACGGCTTTTAATACCATGTCGGGTTTTCTGTACATGTCGAGCATCATTCCCCGCGTGCCCCTCAAGGTATCGGCAACAAGATCGAAGGGTGCTTTCGTGGCTCCGCCCATGCAAGACGGGAAGCCCATGGCTTTAGCTTCTGTTTCGAAAGCCGATACCTTTTGTATCCAGGTCATTGCTTCATTCCCGGCTTCCATCAGCGCTTTCAGTGCCTGCTGGACCGGCGGAATGCCAAAGGGAATCATGTGTATCGAAACCCCTATTATCTCCCACAGATCGGTAAAGGAGGGGATATTTTTCAGGGGTTCCAAGGCCCCTAAGGCGCGTGGTATCAGCGTTCTGGCCCAGAAATTCGATGGGTCGTCTATCAGGGTTTCGTAGTCTTCGACGCGCATGTATTCGCCTTCAGCGTATTGATAACCTGAGGTTTCGGGAACACCGTGACCGGGCCATTTATATTGTTTGTAATCAAGAATTTCGAGAATCTTGCCCGACCCGATGGCCACAGGGCTCACCAGGTAGTCCGGTTGGTAATCTATCAGAAACCGTTTATTGGCCGAGATTAATTTGTCCGTATCGTACATGGCTTCGTAGGGTGTTACCCCATATAGATGGGCAGGCATGAAGGTGCCGAACACATGCACGGGCACGCGGTCCGGGGTCTTTTCCATCTGTACCACATCAATGAACCTCTTTACTGCCGCCTTGTATACGGTTTCAGCTTCAGGGCTTTGAAACCTGACACCTTCTGCCGAAAGCCATGTCTGAAATCTGTTTTCCCGCTTTTCGGCCGCCGACATCTCTGCCCACGTCTTTCCCATGTTGATACCTCCCGTTGGATTATGGCGCACTGAAACGGCAGGCGCCATCCTCGCCTAATTTATTTTACAGCTATTTGCAGGGGATTAGAGGGAAGGGGCGGACCAAAGCCCCTTCCCGATTGGTTTACAATTTTTTGTCCATAACGGCCCGGGCAATGTATTCGAAATCGGTGACCGAGATCGTTCCTTTGATAATGTTGGACTCCTCTTTGACTATCTGGAGCATTTTTTTCATATCTTCTTCACTGGCCTCAAGCCCCAAACGGTTCAGAACGAATCGTATATTGGCCATACCACTGCCCTTGCCCAGACCGTATTCAAAGTCCGTCTTTCCGATGACCTTCGGTGCGAAGGCCGATCCCATCCACAAGCCGGCCTGAAAGGCCTTCTGTTCAGCATGGACGGCCGTGCCGATGATCTTCATATAATAAAAATCCCCGGTCACCGGTTTGGTCCCGGCCGGCCGGTAGCGGCTGATCTTTTCCGCTAATTTGGAGATCCGGGTCACCTTGGTGAGATCGATACCAGTCTTGATGCCGAAGAGGATTTCCAGGGTGGCGGCGATCTCATCGATGGCGATGTTGCCCTCCCGTTCCCCCATGCCGCACAGGGCGGTATGGACACAACTGGCGCCGTTCATGATGGCCTCCAGAGCGTTGGCCACCCCCAGTCCGAAGCCGTTATGATTATGGATTTCGAAGTTGGTCTCCGGAAAGAATTCCTTGAGCTTCTTAAAGGTATAGGCCGTTCCATAGGGAGTCATTACCCCGAAGGTATCGACAAAGACGATGGCATCGATCTTGACCCTGTCGAGGAGGTCGGCATACAGCTTTCTGAGGTAGTGGATCGGGGTCCTCGAGGCGTCCCATCCCATGAAATAGGCCTTCATCCCGTTGGCATTGGCGATCTTGAAGGCCTCGCTGAGACGCTCCACCGTCTGGGCATGGTCCAGGCCATAGACATGCTTGCACACGTAGGGGTTGACGCAATGTTCGATAATGACCGACCGTGTCCCTAATTCCTCGGCCAGTTTCAGGTCGTCTTTATGGGCCCTCAGGAAGGCAATAATCTCGGCCTTCAGGTCCATCTTCAGAACCTCTTTAAAAGAATCGCGGACATCCTCGGAAGAAATCGGCATACCGAATTCGATCCGGTCTGCACCCAGATGGTCCAACTCCACGGCTAATTTGATCCTTTCATCGGGTTTGAAGACTACATCCGGTGTCTGCTCCCCATCCCTCAAGGTGACGTCGTGGATCAGCACCTTTTTGGCGACCATGGACAGATCGAAGGCCTCCGGTACAAAGTTCATCGGCGAAAGCCAGTAAGTATCTTTTTTAAAATAGGGAACATTTTCCAAAGGATATCCCTCATAATTCCAATCCATCATAAAACCTCCTTTAATTCGAAAATAACGGTTTAAGGTTTAAGGTTCAAGGTTCAAGGGAAAAACAAAAACTTTTATCGAGTATCTATAGTTTTCACTTCGGTATAAGGTTAAAGGCGCATAGCACATGGTTTTCCTTGGACCTTATACCTTAAACCTTGAACCTTATTCATCCCCGATAACCCAGACATGCACCTCGCCCGGTCCGTGGACCTCCCGGGTCAATACCCCTTCGATGTCGCCTGTCTGACTCGGTCCGCTGATCAGGGTGATGCAGACCGGGATAGGGGCCGTCGCTACGGTGAACTTCCGGCACAGGTCGGTGAGACGGGACAGAATCTTCGATCGAGGAAGAAAAAACCCGACGGCCGGGGGCAGGCTGGAGACATCCCGCCGGCGGTTTCCACCGGTCTCGATCACCAGGGTCCCTGTTTCCGCCAGGGCCCACTGGGCCTCGTCAAGACCGAAAGCGGCTGTGGCCGCATTATCGGTCCAAAGGTCTTTCAAACCCTCCCACCAAAGGGCCCGAATGGCCGCCACACCAGTCCAGCCCATTTCCGACACGAGCCTCTGCACCCCTTTCCTGGCCTCTTCCCGGGTTTCCACCTGATGGACCGTTACACCAATATCAGTGGCCTGTTGTCTGAAAACCCGGGTGCGCTCCTCAAGGTCCTCGAAAAAGAGATGGGAAGGCGGCTGCCACCGCGGGAGCGGTAAGGGCGGGGAATTTGTCCGCCCCAGGGATTCACGGACCTTTCTCAAAAATTCGGTACGTTCCATCAACTATCCTTTTTCATTCCGGCCGGAGGCTTTTCTACCCTCTTCCTCCCACCAGTCATGAAAGCTCTGTTTTGGCGGTGCAGGCAGATTGCGGCTGGCTGACCACTTCTTCAACAGGCCGGGGCCTTTGACGATCTGGCCCTCTTTCTCCCAAAAACGGAGTACCGCGTTGACCAGCCCCAAGGCCTTATTATAAAACCAGGGGTGTCCCATCACCGTCCCAAAGATTTGAAAAGCCAATTTTTCTGACTCCGGCCTGGCCCCTTTTTGTACAAGGTCCTGCCGTAGATCAGCCAAAAAATCGGTCAGCGGAATCCGGGCCGGACAGACCTCCTGGCAGGCCCCGCAGAGACTGGATGCGAAAGGAAGTTCCGGCCACTTCTCCAGGCCTTCGATAAGGGGGGTTAAAACCGCGCCGATGGGGCCCATGTAAACCGATCCATAAGCGTGGCCCCCGATCTGACGGTATACGGGACAAACGTTTAAACAGGTGGCACACCGGATGCAGTGGAGCACCGGCTGATACCTGGTGCCGAGAAGGCGGGAGCGGCCGTTATCGACGATCACGACATGAAGCTCCTCTGGCCCATCCTGGTCCTCAGCCCTTTTAGGACCCGTAATGGCCGTAACATAAGCGGTGCTGTCCTGGCCGGTGGCCGACCGGGGCAGGACACTCAACAAGACATCGAGGCTTTCCCAGTCGGGGACAAGCCTTTCCATACCCATAATGACGACGTGGGTCCTGGGCAGACCGCTGCTCAACCTGCCGTTTCCTTCATTGGTAACCAAAACCACCGTACCCGTTGAGGCCACACCGAAGTTGCCCCCAGTGATTCCCATATCGGCAGCCAGAAATTTCTTACGCAATTGGGTCCGGGCAAAGCGGGTCAACTCCCGGGCATCGGAGCCGACCGGCTGACCGGAGACCCTGGAAAAAAGGTCGCGAATCTGCTCCCGATTCTTATGAATGGCCGGGCCGAGGATATGAAAGGGTCGGTCACCTGCCAATTGGATGATGTATTCTCCCAGGTCCGTTTCCACGGTTTCAACCTGGTCCTGCTCCAGGGCTTCATTGAGGCCTATTTCCTCAGAGACCATGGACTTGCCTTTGACAACCCGTTTTACCCCTTTCTGTCTGGCTATTTGCACGACATATTCAGTCGCCTCGCCGGCTGTGGCGGCGAAAAATATCCTGGCCCCTTTTCCCTCGGCCTTGGCGGCGAATTGTTCCAGATAATGGTCCAGATGATTGACGGTGTGGGCCCGGATGGCTTCCGTCCGGGCGCGCCATTCTTCCCAGGCGGGGAACCTGGTCGTGGCTATCCTCCTTCGATCACGCATCCCATCCTGGGCCCGGCGCAGGGCTTGCCGCTGGAAATCCCGGCCCAGGGCAGTTTCCACTCTCTGATCAAAAGGACCCATTAGCCTATCGTCCATGGGGCAACCATCCCTCATCCAGGAGTTGGGCCAGGTGCATGACGCGAACCGAATGGGCCTCCCTCTGGAGACGGCCGCCGATGTTCATCAGGCAGCTCATGTCCAGGCTGACGAGCAGATCAGCTCCGGTCTCGAGAATGTGTTCGACCTTTTCGTCCACCATGGCCGTCGAGATCCGGGGCATCTTCACGGCGAAGGTGCCTCCGAAACCACAACAGTCTTCCGCGCCTTTAAGGGGTACCACCTCCAGTCCCTTGACCATTTGGAGGATCTTCTCCGGCCCTTCCGAGATTCCAAGCCAGCGCCTGGTATGGCAACTGTTATGGAAGGTTGCCCGGCCATGAACCTCCACGGGCAGTGCTTCGACCTTAAGGACCTCGGTAAGGAATTCCGAGAATTCATAGGTTTTGGCAGCCAATATTTCCGCTTCTCTTTCCTCCGGTCGGCCGCTGAAGAGGCGGGGGTAGTTGTGCCGGATCATCCCGGCGCAGGATCCGGAAAGGGAAACCACGTGACTGCTGCTGCGAAAGGCCCGGATCATGACCCTGGCCGCCTTTCTGGCCTCTTCAGGATAGCCGCTGTTGAGGGCCGGTTGTCCGCAACAGGTTTGTTCCTTCGGAAACTCTACCGTTACGCCGAGCATCCGAAGGACCCGGACAGCGCTTTTTCCCACCTCGGGGAAAAGCCCATCGCACAAACAGGTGATCATCAGGGAAGCCTGCATCGGACTAACAAACTCCAAGATATTGTTGCATGAGTGCTCCATTGGCCTTTAAATGGTCGGCCGTGCCTTCGTAAACAATCGATCCTTTATCGATAACATACACCCTGTCGCTGATGCCCAGGGCAAATTCAGCGTTCTGTTCGGCTAAGAGGATAGTCAGCCCCTTCTCCTTAAGTTCTCTGATTTTATCTCCCAGGGTTTGTACGATGACCGGCGCCAGGCCGGCCGTGGGCTCGTCGAGCAGCAGCATTTCAGGCCCCCCCATCAAGGTTCTGGCAATGGTCAGCATCTGCTGCTCCCCACCGCTCAGATTCCCGCCCTTACGGCCGGCGAGATCCTGCAATTTGGGGAAGAGTTGATATATTTCCTTGAACCTGGTCTTGTCCTTTTTATCCCGTTGGCCCAATTCCAGGTTTTCTTTCACCGTCAGATCGGA